>JBLGBD010000026.1:0-30554 GCA_047617585.1 Pseudohongiellaceae bacterium
CAGGCAAACTTTTCACCGCGTCGGCCACGCTCTTATAACCACGCGCACGCATTACACTGGAATCAATGAGCTCGATTGAAGCCGGCGTGTCCATCACGGACAGACCTAAGCGGCTACCGGCACTCGAAGTAGCACCCAAATCAGGCGTATTTATGGCACGCCCTACTACAACAAGCTCTTCTACCTGCTCATCGGTCTGCCCAAACGAGCTATTGCTGTGCATTACAAGGCTGATTCCGATAGCAACAAGTACCTTGGGGTTTCTACGATTACTGATAAATGACTGCATACATTAAAGACTCTGGTTGCAAGGTTTTGCGCTGAAGAGAATTACTTGGGCACAAAATAGTGCCGAACCTTCAAAACCAGCGAATGGCCGGACAGTAGCCCATAGGCCGAACCTAATATAGGTTATTAACTGTTAATAACTGTTAATAACTCCCTGTTCAAGGCAATCCCGGGAGTTAAATTGGTAATGGAGAAGTTTGAAAGAGTCGAGCGAAGAAATTTCTGAACGCCTGTGCGGCTAGTTTAAAGGCTTAGGGTAGAATTCGGCAGCCATGAACACGCTCAGCAAATGAGTCTATAGCACACTTCTTAGCACACTCAGATTTCGCAGATTTAACTAATTGAAATAACAAACGAATCGGTCACGCGCACGACTGAGAATCCTCGTGTCGGTGGTTCGACTGTGCGCCGGCAATTTTCAACGTAGCACGCTAGCGCGAAGCCCGTAAGGGACGAACAGCCCAAAGCCTGTTTGGATTATTCCACCCCGAGCAGACATCACGATTCTCACTAAAAAACTACTGTATTTTTACTTTGACCCCATTTTGTCCAGCTCTGCTATTGGTCTAGTCTTTAACACGATAACCCGACGGGGTGTATTCGATAGAACTGGGGAAGTCTAATTCATCGAATATTGAATGTCCCACAAAGACAGCATCATCCCCTAATCTACTTTCTCCGTAATTCCGCATGAAACTTTCCTCAGATTCTCGGTCGGGTAACTCACCACTCAGAGCCATGCGAACCACTTTGGCGACTTCTTCTGGGTTGTCGCGCTGCGGGTAATGGCCCGCTGCTGGCAATACCCAAAAGCTACTCGCAGCGTCTCTGTTATTTAGATAGGTATCCCAGACATGATTGGCAATGCGAATCGGGTTCACGTTGTCTGCCAAGCCCCAAAGATAGGCCACTGGCACAGGGCTGTTCGGTAAATTTTCAAGCCAAGGCACCTCATTTGCTTGGCGTTCTAGCAAATAACGGCCAACATAGATCAATGAAATATTACCCTGGTTGAATGCAAATATATCGGAGTAAGCAAGTGATTCCGGTTCGCCCTCGGTGCGTCTGGGCTGTGCTGCACGAATTGCAAGAAACCTCTCGGCAGTTTCGGAATCGAGCATTCTTAATTGTGCTGGAGCAAGATTAGCCAGCGCAAGAAACATACCGCTGTTAGATAGAAAATGATAATTAACGGTATAACTCGGGTCTGGGTTATCCAAGTAATTGCCCAGGAAGGCAAGGCCTATACTCACACCACGATCATGGGTATATAGCGCGAAGTCTTCAAACTCCACCACCTCGCGAACAAAATAATCTACGATTTCTGCATTCTCCGCCAACATGTAGTTGTAACCATCGAGAGGCTTATCTGAGAATCCGGAGCCGGGAAAATCCAGAGTCGCTATGTGATAGTCGTTCTCAAGAAAGGGGATTACCTTGTAATAGTCGAAACTGGAATTCGGAAAGCCGTGGATCAACACCAATTTCGGTTTAGATTCGTCCCCAAAGGTTCGGTAAAAAACATTTACCTTTTTATCGTTATTGTCTTCAGTAGTTGATGTCCATTCAAAATAATCCCCGCCTTGATACCAATCTCGCGCCAGATCAGAATAGAAAACGAAATCATCGTCCTGCGCAAGCAACGCCTGAGAACCACAAATGAAAAGAGAAAACAGACTTATTCTTTTCAATAGAGTCTGGAAGAAAACTAAAATACATGCGAGCGGAGAAATACTTTTTGATAACGTCATGATATCTACCTTATGTTCAGATATCGCCTTTCTATTAAGACAGATTAACGGTCGGCCAAGCGCCCGGAGCCACCCAGCTCATAATAGACGACAGGAACAAAATCTTCCGAACCCCAACCAGGATCATCGGTCCACTTTGCATCATAAGCAGCAGTCGGTTGTGCCTCCATCACCTCTTCTAGTTTTTTTCCCTCAAGTATCATGGCGAGAACCTGACTTTGAATATCGAGAATCATGTCGCGAAATTCCACAAGGGCGTCTCGGCCAACCACTTCGAGACCATGGCCGGGAATGATTTTTGTATCCGGGCCGGCTATATCGATAGCCTTATCCATAGCCGCAATCGTTCCCCTAAGGCTGCCGCCATTGTAGACATCAATAATGGGATAGCTGGTGGTGCGATATACATCGCCAAGATGGAGCACATCGGATTCGGGAAAGTAGACGAAGACATCCCCGTCGGTATGTGCAGGAGGCACCAGAAAAGCTCGAACTTCTTCCCCATTAAGGTGAAAACTAATGGTGTCGTTGAAGGTGATCAGTGGTCTGGCTGCGGCCGGCTGCTGAGGCGCAAAAGTGCCTCCAGCTCTGGGAAAGCGACTTCGCTCCTCAAAAAAGCGCAGGCGTGTGTTGTCGTGAGCAAAAATCAGCACACCCATCTCCGCCAGGTTTTCATTGCCGCCCACATGGTCGATATGAATATGCGTGTTGACCAGAAACCGAATCTCCTCGTCTGTCACCCGCTGCACCGCTGAGACCAATTTTTCTGCAAGCGGCGCAAACAGAGAATCCACTAAAAGCACTCCGTCGGGGCCAACTTGCACGCCGATATTCCCACCGCCTCCTGGGCGCTGGACCATATAAACATTGCCGGCGACCGGCGTTATGGAGAGTTCCACCCCAGCAAAATCGCCCTGCCCATAGGACAGGCTCGTTGTAACTGATAACGTCAGAGATGCTGCAGTGAATAGGAGCTTTTTGCGGAGTGTGTTCATTATTATTCTAATCCTTCGCTACTTTTCTTTGTGCTGTTAACATATCGAGTCAACGGCGGTTTTTCAACATGAAAAAAATGAAACTACTAACAACGATATTCCTCTTCAGCATTTCCCTTGTTGCCGTTGCACAAGAGGGTGAGAGTAATGCGCGCATCTTGTCTATTTACCATGGGCTCGATCCCTTACCACCAAGAGCTACTCGTTATTGCGGAATGGCACCAGTCAGTGACCAGGATGGAATGCCAGTTGTATTCTCGGTTCAAATAAATGGCGATACCGTTTCCCCAACTGCGTTTGCAGTTGAAATTAGCTCCGGAGAGATCGTCACTCCATTGTGTGCAACACTTCGCCCCGCTATGGAGTCGCTAGAACAACGAACTGTCCTTCTCATTGGGACTTTTAGCCCTGAAGATTCACTACCTATTAGTGTTGAGATTGTACAGCAGCTTGAAGATGTCGACGGCAATTCATTGATCGGTTTAAGAGGTGAAGAAGTAACAGCCCTTGCGTCTGGACCCGCTATCGTATTAGCCGAACGCTTTGCGCCCGATACTTTAGGGCTTGGAGGTGAATGCCCAGAACAAACCAAACAAGCAATCCAACTAACCTGGGAGGGCGGGGTTACCGGACCTCAGGGCGCTGCTCTTGCCGAAGCTCAACGATCAGCTATTTCAGTTCTGCTTGAAAACGGTGACCGCGTGCATCCACATTCACTCGGTGATGATGATCCTGATAATCATGTTATCGCCTGCATTGTGGAAACCAGCCCAGCGATAGAAGTCAGTGTAGAAGCTGGGTTTTTTCATGATCCCGGTGATGATGCCAATCCTGCGACAAGCGCCGCTATAATTTTTGATTGAAGCCGAGTCAGCGCGAAAATTGTTTAGCTTCTTACTACTGCGGCTCTAAATCTACCGCAAACTTCTTAGCACGCTCTGTTTTCGTGCTTTTAACTCATTGATTTAGTTAACGAATCAGCCACACGACCTACTGAAATCCCCGTGTCTGTGGTTCCAAAAACCGAGACAGCAGTTTTCAGCGGCGCGCACCGCGTAGAAGTCCCCAACGAGACAAAAGCTCAAAGGCTGTTTGGAGTAATGACTTGACTCCATGCGCTCGGGCTAAAGTCAGATTTGACTAAAAAACGTGTCCCCATTTAGCCTTCCTGCAAACGATTGGCATTATTTCCTAGCTGATACCTGCAAATACTATTGGTTTCTCAACGTTGGGTACGCTTCGACATAAATCCAATCGTTTTCCCTCGCGGGAACATGGCAACCTAAACAGTCTGCTTTATAGTCCGTCGCCACATTGGAAGTGGTGTCGCCGGGCATAAATAAAGCCCAACCCCAGCCATCGCCCCATAATGCATTCCCAGAGAAGCGGCCTTGAGTGTCCTTAATCATGACGAACCATTGCTTGAGTTCATCACTCGCATAGTTGACGCCAGCACCGGTGCTATAGTCACCGAAATGGGATGCACGGAGCTCTTTGACTAAGGTTGCTCCGTCTGGAAACTCACCGGTGTCTCGGTAAGCCACTACGGTTTCTTGCTCAGTGTATACGTCATGAAAGCCACTCGCGCCGCCGCTCGGAACAAACCAAGAGCCAAGATGCACCATAGAATTCCTGAAATCGTCGGGTAAGCCAATGTTGCCATTGCTATCTACAAAATTGGAATAGTTGCTTTGAGCCACTGGCGTACAAAAGCTAAGCAGCGCGGCTGAAAAGCAGCCTAGAACGATCGACGTTTTGTTATTTGTAATCATGATTACTGTCCTGTTGAAAGGTCTGACAGAAGTCCGCCGATGGCATTAGGTCCTGTGCCCTTGCCTGCTCGTAGTACCGGATAATACTGAGTGAATACAAAATCATCTGCGGCTGAATTTTCATGACAACTGTTACAGGCTGCCGCTGGCATAGCCGGAGCAGACATGGAAAGTGTTTTAAGATCTGGTGATGAAAAAGTAAAGTACGCCCAATTACCGGGTTCATCAGAAAAGTACTCCGCGCTTTTAATCGTGGCTTCAAGGCCAACGAAATTTCCTTGAAAATAGCCATTGCCACTAACGGCAGTTTTTGAACCAACAGATACCAATTCCTTGACTAAAATAGTGCCATCACGAAACTCGCCTGTGACTTTCCAGTGTGCCCAACTCTCTGGGTCCATGTAAACATTGTGGTGTTCCGGAAAAGCCGCTTTGCCGTCATTCAAATCATTGGGCGTGACAGGCGTTCCTACATATACCCATTCCCTATAACCGGTGGGGCGATCAAGCTGTCCATTGCTCATAGTAAAGTACTCGGCGGCGAGTGTAGTAACTGTTAGCGCCGATAGGCCTATGCCTGAAAGCAGTCTAATTAGTTTGATTGAAACTTTTTTTGTGTTTGACATTCCTCAACTCCTTTTCTACTGTGGAAAGATAGTTTTCCACATGTTGTTTTGGAGTGGTCATACTAAATCAATGTGAAATTTATGAAGTCACCAGGGGAATCAATTTAGTGTCCGAGAAGCGCAAACAGCAGAAAGCATTTGACGTTCTGAACGATATTCTAGAGACACTGCATTTTCGAGGCACTGTTTTTTTCAGATCAGATTTGTCAGCGCCATGGGGCATGTCGCTGCCCAAAAACGGTACGCCGCGATTTCACGTTATGCTGTCGGGCTCTTGTTTCGTCGGTAATCAAAATAGCGATCTAGTTAAGCTCGGTCCCCAAGAGATTGTCATGTTACCTAGAGGGACTGCTCATTGGATCGCAGACCAACCAGGGCGAGATTTGGTGCCGAGCGAAGCTGCCAGCCTCGCCTGTAATTTGAATAATCCGCTTTTTCAAAAAGGTGAAACCACAAATACACTGTTCTGTGGCATGGCGCAGTTTGATCATATGCTCAGACATCCATTTTTTGATGCCCTTCCGGAGGTTATTCGTTTCCCCTCCATGGACGAGTGCAGCGCCATATGGAAAACAGTAACTCTGATTGACCAAGAGAATCAAAGCAGCAACTCGAGTAAGACGGCCATCATTGACAGATTGGCCGAGGTGCTGTTTATTCAATTGCTAACCCACTATATATCCCATGATGAAGATGCGGTTGGGTTTATAGCAGCCATGAAGGACTTTCGTGTTCATCGTGCGTTGACCTTAATTCACAGCGACCCCGCTTCAAAGTGGACCTTAGCTTCTCTTGGTGAAAAAGCTGGCATGTCAAAAGCAACGTTAGTGAGGCGATTTCAAGAAATCATGGGCATCTCTCCCATGGCGTACATCACCGATTGGCGGATAATGAAAGCATATAGTTTGGTAAAATACAGTGGTTTACCCATGGAACTCATCGCAGATGTCACTGGTTTCGCTTCAGCACGATCATTAAACAAGACCTTCAACAGGCACTATGGGTTTACTCCTGCTGCACTGCGCCGCAACGACGATTCTGAGAATTAGTAAACTTTCCTAGATTTGGGCCAGTGGATAAACACGTCTAAAGCCTGTTGTAGATCGTTTTCAGTTTTGGAGTTTGTTAAAACAAGTGCGGTGCCGTGTCAAAATGCAGTATTGTATTTTAACTCTCATATCTGCTGCCTTTTACCCTATCACTGACGTTGGCTATTCCGTCGCGAACAAGAAACTGAATCCATACTCTTGCGCTCGAGTAGCTGCCATAACTCCTGCGGGCACAAAATGGCTTGAAGGAACGGCGTTAGCGACCAATTCCTCATAAACCTCTGCAGGCGTTCTACCACTTGACCGCGCCAGCATACCAGCCATACCCCGAGTTGAAAGATCACAAACAGCAAACCTGACGCCTCGGCTGCTCATGTTGTCAATTGTGTTGGAACGATTGCCGTAAATCCTTTCTACGCTAAGAGGATTAACCGTAACCCGGCCACCGTTACTGTTGCTCACTTTGGTGCGCCCCGCGAATAGCTCGCCGTATTTTTCCCACATGGCATCGTTGAAGCCATAGGGAGAGGAGTTATGGCGAAAACAGACGATTAGACCATAGTCTTTATCACTTCCGCCGTATCCCTGCGCATGGGCCAACAGAATGTTGGCTGCAAAATTCATTGCAGCAATACCCCCTGGACCGGTTGAAGAATCAATAAAGGCACGGTGAACCCCGCCCATCTCGTCCATCCAACTGTCTTCGGCATGGCGTGCCGGCGTGAATCCGGAATTATCATGCTGGGAATGACCAGCCTCTTGCGCGTTTGCCGCAGCGGCTGCTCCGGCGGCAATCAGGCCAGCGCCAGCAAGAAACTTGCGCCTATTGTGGGTAAGATTTTCACTCATAACTAAGCGCTCCAGTATATTGATTTGGCCCAAGGATAACTAAATCACCAATCGTTGCAAATTTTCGGGGAAGTTGAGCCAAGGAATTTTTGGCGCCTTAAAAATTTACAACCCAACATCCTAACCGCCGATTTTCACATAACCTTGTCTGCCAAGTTCTATAAGAGTGGTCAGAGCCCAATAGTCCACTTGAATTTCATCCAGCAGGTCGTCTTCCTTAATGTTGCGCGATAGCACACCCTGCCCACAAAGATGGAAAGTTACGCCCGCTGCATGTAGCTGTTTGATGAGGTCAATGTTCGGATTGTCCTTGCCGTTATGGCGGGCCTTGAATTCTTCATTGGTCAATCCGATCAGACCGGAGCCCTGATGCATTACTATAGCGATCTTGCGATTTTCTTTTGGCACACCCAGATTGGCCAATGTATTCACATAACGCGCAACTAACGGCAGCATGGGATAAGGGTCATCCAGATTGTCATCGGTGACTACCAGATCGAATACCACCTTGTATTGCGTATTTGGGTCAGGGGTTAGGTGTGCGCCTGGATAGTCCCGACTTGCGCTGTAACCGGAAATAGGAAGCTCATCGGCGGCAAAGACTGGACTCAACAGAAAAATTGCGGGCAGTGAAATAAGCATTAACTTCAGTAGTTTCATTTTGTACATCTCCTTTTTGATCACTTGAGACAAAATATTTGAGGGCCTAATACAAGGGCATTTAATCCATCGATTCAGCTGCTCACCAGTCTAGATCAATACTATTCAAACTGTAACCAAAATAAATCGGAAAAGGCTTATTTCCAGATAGGATTAAGCGTGGTTGATTCGATTTTTATTGCACATTTCTTGGCACACTTTGATTTCGCGTTTTTAGCCCATTTATTTGTAAATGAATCAGTCTTGCGTTCTACTTAAAATCCTCGAGTCGGTAGTTCGATTAACTTGCGCATCCCTGCGCTCGGCCTGCGGTATAGGCTCTGCCTGTGCAAAATAACTCTGGGCTATTTTGGCCATCATTATTTCAAACTACTGTATTTTTACTCTGAGCCTGTTTATTTCTTTCCTCCCTCACAAGCTAAACCAATCGCTGCAAAGCTGCTACGAACAGCTCCGCAATATTTCTGATCTGGTTTGCACTCGCACCTGCTTTGACTTGGGTTTTCAATCCAATATAGGAAGTCACTAGATAATCAGCCAGCACCTTTGGTATTGCGTCTGCACTGATGTCCCCGTCCGCTTGTGCTGCGACTATGGCTTCAATGAATACTTCTCTCGACGCCTCCATTCCAGCTTTCACGCAACGCGCAATCTGCGGATCACTCTGCGCAAACTCCGCTGCGGTATTCGCCATTAGACAACCGCGCCTGCCCGCCGGATCTCTCGTTTCTTTTGCGATGTCAGTCAATGCACTACGGATGAAATCAATAGCTTTGGGTGCGGTGGACAAACCTTCCCGCATGGCCGTTATAAGGATTTCACCATAGCGGACTAGACAATTTTCAAATAGCGCATGCTTGGATTCAAAGGTTTGATAGAAGGTGCTTTTGGATACACCCATTGCTAACAGTAAATCACTTAGCGATGTTGCCTCATAGCCTCGCGTCCAGAAAAGCTGCATCGCAGCATCGCGCGCTTCTTTTTCATCGAACTCTCTTGGTCTACCTGCCATATTGGATGGTTCTCTCTGCGTTGTAAGCGTTGATTCTAACGCAACATTCTATGTTTCGCTTGCATATAGAACCAGTCAGTCCTATATTTATTTCCTTTAGTTACCAATCAGTCCTATATTAAGGCGTCCACAATCAGTAACCATAGAAACTCAATGAAAAACCTAAGAAAACTTATGGCGAATATCATGATCGGATCAACCTCCTTACTAATATGCATTAGTAGTGCGTTCGCCGATTATCATGAAGAAGATGAAATTGATGTCAACGACCCAAACTATAACCCTGACCCGACTCTGTTCAAGGGCGCTGCGAACAACCCATTTTTCCCGTTGTTTTTTAACGCGCAACCTGAAGGGGGGGCGGAAAACGTGCCCACCGAGATCCGAAGAGTCGATCTGAGGCCGAAACGCGACATGGCCTTGTATGTTGAGATTTACAATCCGAACGGCACGATTCCGTTAATCGTGACCCAAGGAGGAATGGGCGAAATTTGAGCATTTAGAGGGTTCGCTCGCAATATTGCAGCTGCCGATAGCGATCTCAAGGTGATCATTTGGGATAGGCGCAACATGGGCCGGTCTGAGGTTTCGTTTAGCTCCGAACCGCTCTCAACCGAGGAGGCAGAAGATATGCACGTACTACTGCAACGCCTCGAGGTCGGCCCAGCAACACTCTTTGGCATGTCCTCTGGGTCACGCTCAAACATGATCCTAGCGGAGCGTTACCCCGAACAAGTTGCCGCGTTAGTAATCGCTCCGTTGACCGGTGGACCGGTTGCAGCTGAGCGATTATCTGAAGAGTACTATTTGAAGTATCTGAGCGATGACAACCTCACCTCGATGGAGGAGGTAGCGAAGACACCACTCTGGCAGGCGTATCTGGAACGAAACACCCCGGACCTGCAAGCCGCTTTTATGGAACAGGATGTGGATGACTTTCTCGCCGCGATGAAGCGCACGGGAGAGCATCTTCAATCTTTTCGGAGCAAGACTACGCTTGGGATGACCGACGAGCAGCTAGCGGCCTTGGCGAGTTGGTGCGCCTCGAGCCATCATCTATTAGCCTAACAACCGCGCTGATACAGCGTCGAGAGTCTAAAAGATTCCTTGTCTACCCCTATCACTTATGCCGGCGTGTTGAGTATAGAATTTGTTGATATACGAAAGTTAACAAAAAATATGCTCACTCATCTGATCAAGTTTAGACTTAATCTGGCTTCTTTAAAAACCGAATAGTATTACATTTCTGGTTCGATCCTTATCCGCATTGGAACATGGTCTGATGAGTAATGTTTTACGATTAACGCTATTCGTTTATTTTTCGACGGCATCTTTCGCAAGCGTATATGGAGCAGAGGGCTATTCTTCCTCAGAAATTTCGATCCCTGCGAATATTTACTACCGGGCTTTCACCATAAACACACGTCAAGAAGCTTGTGAAGAATCTCCTGCAGTCGCCACTATTAAACTTAGATTGCCTAACACTACGATGGCTGTTGGAGAAAGATTGGTGACCAACCTATCTGATGGCTCAGTTGTCTCTGACTTATTTATTGCAGCCTACGATGTAGAAGGTAAATTTGTTCCCAGCGTTCCTGTTCTTGTAGATGTGTATTCAATCGGACGCACGAGGCACTACAACCCCTAAATTGTCTATAAACATGGCAGCATGGATTATTGGGAGACTAGGAAGCCCGGGGTGTTTGCAGTAATAGCTAGCTGGGCGTGCGGGAAAGCCGGTGAATCCTCAGCTTGGGACGAGGTCGTTGTAACGGTTCTAAGCAACAAATAGCATAAAATAAATCTACCCCCATTAACTGTGATTAACTGCTATTTTCTGAGGCGCCACTCACACTAAAAGGGCAGCCTGAACCAGTAGAATTACCATCCCTTCGTCATCCAATACCCCGAAAATGAGAAACACAGCGCATCACATGGAACTGACGCCGTACAACAGATTTGGCGCCAAGCCGCCCCGTCGATAGTCCAGATAACAGTTTTCACGTTACTCTCACCCCTTTGGTTGCTGACCCCCTTGATTGTTTAGAGAGGTGCTTGGATAGTTTGGCGCTGCTGGCCTATGCCTTCGACACCTATGCGAACAATGTCGCCGGGTTTTAGATAACTTGGCGGATTCATGCCGTCTCCAACCCCTGCTGGAGTGCCGGTGAATATAATGTCGCCCGGATTCAAAGTCATGAATTGGCTTAGATGGCTGATGATTTCCTTTACTCCAAACACCATATCGGCGGTATTCCCCTGCTGCCGCATCTCCCCATTCACCTCGGACCAGATAGCAAGATTTTGAACATCTGCAATGTTGCCACGGGTTACCAGGTAAGGGCCTACTGGCGCAAAAGTATCAGCGCTCTTTCCCTTGGTAAACTGCCCGCCGCGCTCCCGTTGAAAGGCCCGCTCTGACACATCGTGGCCCACGCTAAAGCCAGCGATATGATCGAACACTTCAGCTTCACTGATATACTGTGCGCGGCGCCCAATCACCACCACCAACTCTGCTTCATAATCCAGTTTGCGTCCGCTACGCGGTTGAATCACATTATCAAACGGGCCAGACAATGCGGAGGTAGCTTTCATAAATACCAAAGGCTCTGTCGGCAGCTCCACGGCCATTTCAGCGGCGTGGTTCACATAGTTAAAACCGATAGCAATAATTTTGCCGATTCCCGTCAGTGGCACGCCAATTCGAGGGCTACCCTGAACCAGGGGTAATTGATCAAGTGGAATTTGGGCTATCTCTTCCAGCGCAGTATCTGAAAGCTGATCAGGTGTAATGTCATCGATAAAGGCGGAGAGGTCTCGAATTTGGCCTTGGTCATCAACCAAGCCTGGTTTTTCCTCACCAACAGGCCCGAAGCGCACTAAGGTTATTTCTGCCGCGCTCAGTAAACTGTTAAAAGCCAATAAAAGGTAGGCCGCAGTAGCGGCAATAAGTTTGTGCTTAATCATTGTCATCCTCGTTATTGTTTTAGTTGCTTTTGGCACGATGTTATCAAATTTCAACGCAGTGGGAGCAGAATTGAAATACAGTAGTTTGTTACGGCAAGGTAGTAGGATTGTTAGCACACTGCCTGGGAATGTAGATCTCACAAAACTAACTATTTGAAAAATACCTAACCATGAGTGCCCCGCTTAGCGCGAATTTACGCGCCGGTGCAGCGTCGAGCTTTCAGTGTTCTTGTTGTGAAGAAGCCAAAAATCAGCCAATGCTTGTTAGCTGCCGAAACCGCCTTTTCATTGGCGCTTCGCTTGCCCCACATCGGCCTGCCCATCTAACAAGCTATAACGAAAATCGCTCACGCAAAAAATGGGCTATACCATCCTTGTGATTGTGTCCAATCACAGCGCTAGCCGACTCTTTAATGCTGGCTCTCGCGTTTTCTGGCGCGTAGCTCTCATCCGCAAGTTCGAACATACTTAAGTCATTGTCACTATCACCAAAGCAGATTACATTGGTAGCGCCTAATTGTTTTCTTAAAACAGTGACAGCCGACCCTTTGCTGGCAAGGCAGTGATGTATATCCATCCATCTAAACTGACTGCCCTCTATTGCTGGCCCGGAATAGGCTACCAGGTTGGGGAAGGAATTTATTTCTCGCCACATTTCATCAATAACATCAGAAAAACCAATCATACTAATATTTGTGACTTGGCTATCGGCAGGCAGGGCATTCAAAGGCAAAAGCTTCGCATCGGTATGAGAATAGTGTTTTTCAATAAGCACTTTCTCGATTTCCTGACGGGTTGCCGGGTGGAAAATAAAGTGGTGGTGATTGTCGATAGCGTGAACAAACGGAGTAATCCCTCGTGACGAGGCGACATCAATAATTGCTGAAATTTCCGAGTTCTGAAGAAGGTTATCCAGAGTCAGCTGCTGAATCTTTGGGTCCCATACTGTCACGCCATTATTGTAGATTTGTGGCAAATCAAAAACATGGCCGTTTAGAATGCTCCTAGCCGAGAGCATAGTGCGGCCCGTTGCTACGGTATAGGCTATATCGTGTTCACCTAGAAGAATCAGGGTCTCCTTGGTAAACGGCGATATTTCAGAGGCATCATTGAGTAACGTGCCATCTAAATCGAAAAATATGAGGTTCATAGGTGTTTCTACAGCAAAGGGTTGCGGGCTAAGGGTTTCGTGCCAATAGTTGGCGTCATGTTTGATATGCCAAATTATAGTGGTTGATACGCACTGCTTGCCGGTTTGGTTTAAATAAGCGCTGCATAACGCTCAGTGCTACTTTAGTCATTAGAACTGGGCAGTGTTTTATTGGCAGCGGCAGCTTCGAGAACTCGCAGAAAATTACCGCTCCAAATTTTATCAATGTTCGCTTTGGAATAGCCATGATTGAGTAGCCCCGCAGTGATATTTGCGGTTTCAGACGCATCGTTATAATCATCGATACCACTACCGTGATTGAAATCATTGCCTATACCCACATGGTCGACACCAATACGATTCACAATATAATCAATATGTTCGATCATATTCTCGGTTGTCGCCGGCCCAAGCAACTCGCTTACGGCGGTTGTAAACGCAGTTCTCGCAGCAAGATCGTCAATCTCCCAATACAGCTCATAGGGGTAATTGTATTCCTCGGATATTCCCGCCTCGCGTCTCAAGCGCTTCAGGGTCACAACAAATTCCGGCTCCGAAATATTAAGCAGGTAGCCTTTGAACGCCGCCACGTGGATAACCCCGGCATTTTCGCCAATAAGGTCAATCTCTTCATCACTGAGGTTGCGGCTTACATCTGACACTGCCTTCACATTCGAATGGCTGGCTATTACTGGCGCCGTGGTCAATTGTAGCGTTTCCAAAGTTGCGGCCTTGGACATCTGCGAGACATCTACTATTGCGCCCAAAGCGTTGATTCTCTCGATAGCAGCTCGGCCCAACGGGGACAACCCCTTGTGCTCCTCAGTTGCTTCATACTCGCCAGTTTCGCCATTAAACTCAGGTCTTGAAGAATCAGAGAAATCATTGTGCCCCAAATGATTAAGCCCAAAGATTCGGACGCCTGCCGCGTAAAACTCATCGATAGCAGCAACGCTTCCTTGCAGTGATCGAGCATTTTGAAAACCCAAGATAAGAGCAATCTGTCCAGCTTCATGGGCAGCTAATAGTTCAGCAGACGTAGTTGCGATAACAACTTGGCCCTGACTTTCTGTCGCCAACGCGCGCACTGCCTCCAGTTTTTCATCCGCCTCAGCGCGGGCCTCGGCATCGCCTTCCTTGGTTCGTGGCCCAGGTCCAACTGCCACAGACATCACCACGGCATCAACCCCGCCAGCACGCATCTTGGCAGGGGCGACTTTGGATGATCCGTCTGCACTCAAATAGGCGCTCGACGTAGAGGCAATGACAATATCTGCATGGGCATCTAAAACTAGGCTAGCTGTATGAATTTCGCCAGCCGAGAGTTGCCCCAGTTGACTCTCAGCCGCTTGCTGGGTTGCTACTATCTCGTTATCTGAACAGGAAACAACAGCCACCATCAGGGATGCCCATAGCAGGGCCATAGATCCACCTTTGGTAGAATTTAAACTTGGCATTACTCTTACTCCACTAATTTGTAGAACTCAGACTTAGACCGGTTCTATCTCGTTGGGTTCGCTTATTTCGATACAGCGATACATATCCAGCTAGTTCAATCAAACAGGTTCGATAGGCCTTTAGCCACGGTTCGGCGCAGATACCCAAAGGCTATGGCAGCCATGATAGTCATGATAGTCATGACTATCATGAGTAATAAATGTCCGCCTAAACTAGCCTACTGTTACTCTGATCCCAAGTGCTATTACTGCGGCTAATTATTGCTTTGAGGGACAAATCGATTGCAGCAACTACTGCATTTTTACTCTGCCCCCAATTATTTTGACCCCATTTATTTCTATTACTGCGGCTAATTCTTGCTGCGAGGGACAAATCGTTAGCAGCAACTGCTGTATTTTTACTCTGACCCCAATTATTTATTTCTCTGACCCCAATTATTTAAGCTGTACTTTTCCTATCGCCAGCAAGGATTCCACGCAGTCTCGAATGGAGACGTCAAGTGGGCGAAACTCCATACCTAGGGTCGAGCGGATGCGATCATTGCGTAGCTCGCAGCCCTCCCAGATAGACCTGAATTCAGCTTCTCTTGCCTGAATCGTTTCGGGAAACGGATCAACTAACGTCGCGCCAGCAAACCCAAGTTCTGGCAATAGGCGGCCGATGCTGGCACAGATGTCTTTTACATCGCGGGTCTCGGTTGACCATGCTATAAACCGCTGGCCATTTTTAACGTTCACGCTTTCTAGCATTCGAATGTGGGCTTCAGCCGTGTCGCGCACGTCGACCGTAAACCAGTCTCGGTAGGCACCCAACACGTTTTGGGTGTATTCGCCCAGCAGCATCGTCTCGATGTTGTGCTGCCAAGGGCCAGCCGCTTTTTGATGAGCAGAAAGGATTGGCCCAACATTGTCACCAGGACAACAGGTAATAGCATCCCACCGACCGCTGGCCTGGGCGGCATCAGCGAATACGCGTTCGGCTAGAATCTTGCCCATCGAGTAGCCCTGGCCCGCCTTCGCTGAGCGCTTGGGATTTAGCTCATCGGGATAGCGGTCTTCGTACAGCACTGGCCGACGCACAAGCTCCTGTAGGTCCGACTCACTTAGCACTCCTGCAATACTGGAGGTCACAACAACCCGGTTTACTGTTTCCGACAGATTGATACTGTTGATAACGTGATCACAGACCATCTTTACATAGTCTTGATCTTCATAGGTTGAAACATGGGATACATGGGCCACGCCTTGGCAGCCTTTAAAAATAGCGTCAAAGCAACCGGCTTGGTCGAGGTCGGCAGTATGCAGAGTCAAACGCCCAGAAACATAGCCCGGCATTGCTTTGAGAAAGCCGGTTTTAGCGTCGTCGTTCTTATCTCGAACGCAGGCCCGCACCCTATAGCCCTTGTCCAACAGCAGCCGCACAACCCAACCACCGATAAAACCCGCGCTGCCTGTCACAGCAACCGTTGCGCCTTGAGGAATTGGTCCCATTAATTTTGTCCTTGCCTTTAGTGTTGCCTTTTTTTCGATGCTAGAACAGGCTTACCCACTGGCGGCAAAAGGCAAGTCTTGGGAGGAATCACATAGCATTAGCGCCCTGCCCTCGTAAAGATAACCCAGACCTGCCGCGTTAAACACCACGATTGCCAGTATCTTTTCATCCAGCCATTGCAATGCTCATGCGCCGCCCCCAAATCTGTGTGATCCCGGAGGCTGGAATCTCTATTTCCACCCCTTTCTGCCTGGCCGGTTCTGACCATCTGTTTGGTTTTAGATCGTCTTCCTGAAGGAGGGTGCTTTCGTGCCCAATAAATCGTATTTTCTCCGCCCCCTAAGCGACCGTGTGGTCGTGCGTCGGCTAGAGCCTGAAACAATATCTTCCGGCGGCATAGTCATTCCAGGCTCTGCTACTGAAAAACCTAGCCAAGGCAAAGTGCTGGCTGTGGGCCCCGGTGTTCGACTTAAAAACGGCAAGCTAGCCCCTTTGGCAGTAAAGGTAGGTGATCATGTCATTTTCGGTAAATATTCAAACAATGAAGTAAAAATCAGCGGGGAGGAAGTTTTGGTGCTCAAAGAGTCCGACATCCTCGCCACTATGACCCCGCCCGTTAAAGTGAGTAAATCACCGGAGAAAAAGGCATGAGCGCCAAAGAATTTCATTTTTCCAACGACGCCCGCATGCGAATGCTCAAGGGTGTCAACATACTAGCCAACGCCGTCAAAGTAACTCTAGGGCCCAAAGGCCGCAATGTTATTATAGGTCAAAGCTGGGGCTCTCCTAAAATTACCAAAGACGGTGTCACCGTAGCTAAGAGTATCGACTTAGCTGATCGCTTCGAGAACATGGGCGCTCAGATGGTAAAAGAAGTAGCCTCCCAAACCGCAACCGTTGCCGGTGATGGCACTACCACCGCAACCGTTTTAGCCCAAGCCATAATTCGCGAAGGCTACAAGTCTATCTCTGCCGGCTACAACCCAATGGATTTGAAACGCGGCATTGATGCTGCTATTAAGGCCGCCACCGAGGAGCTAAAGAAACTGTCTAAGCCCTGTAGTGACGGCAAAGCCATCGGCCAAGTTGCGACCGTGTCCGCCAACTGGAATACCGATGTCGGCGAAATTCTTGCTCTGGCTATGAAAAAAGTAGGCAAGGATGGCGTGATCACCGTTGAAGAAGGCAAGTCACTGGAAACCGAGCTAGAGCTTGTGGAGGGCATGCAGTTTGATCGCGGCTATCTATCTGCGTACTTTGTGAATAACTCGGAAAAAATGCTGACTGAATTAGAAGACCCTTTCGTGCTTCTTTATGACGGCAAAATTACCAACGTTCGAGAAATACTGCCACTGCTGGAAAGTGTAGCTAAGGCCGGCAGAAGCCTGCTTATCGTCGCTGAAAATATCGAAGGCGAAGCTCTAGCCACGTTGGTGGTAAATAGTTTGCGCGGCATTATCAAGGTCGCTGCTGTAAAAGCTCCTGGCTTTGGCGATAGCCGTAAGGCAATGCTTGAAGATCTAGCAGTGATAACCGGAGGCACACTAATTACCGAAGAATTGGGCATCAGCTTAGATACCGTTGACATCCAAGACCTGGGAAGCGCCAAACGCGTTGTTGTTAGCAAAGACAACACCACCATCGTAGGTGGCGCAGGGGCCAAAAAGCTCATCGCTGCACGGGTAAAACAGATTCGCGCCCAAATTGAGAGCAGCAGCAGTGACTATGACTCAGAGAAGCTCCAGCAGCGAGTCGCCAAGCTAACTGGCGGTGTTGCATTAATTAAGGTGGGTGCTGCGACTGAAATCGAAATGAAAGAGAAGAAAGACCTGGTCGACGACGCCCTGCACGCCACTCGCGCTGCGATCGAAGAAGGCATCGTCCCTGGTGGCGGTCTTGCGTTAATTCGCGCGGCTGATGCCATCAAGGGCAATGTAGTCACCGCCAATGCTGACCAACAAATTGGCGTCGAGATAGCCTTGCGAGCAATGGAAGAGCCCTTCCGCCAAATCGTTGCCAACGCCGGTGTTGAAGCCAGTGTCGTGCTTAGCAAAATACGCGGCAAAAAAGGCAACTATGGCTATAACGCGCAGACCGAAGAGTATGAAGATTTGGTGGCCGCTGGGATTATCGACCCGACCAAGGTAACCCGCACAGCGCTGCAAAATGCTGGCTCGATTGCTGGACTGATGCTCACCACTGAAGTCATGATCTCCGACAAAATCAGCAAGAAAGGAAGTGCTGCCATTGATGATGTTCCGGACATGCCGGATTATTAAACACGTAATGTAGCTCGGACAAGACCAACCAATAATCTCTATTGGTTGGTCTGTTTTATCCTTTTTAGCCTGAGTTTATTCGGCGCCGCATAGCCCCAGCGCTTTGTTTTGACGAGTACGCAAGATAGCCCCGCTCACTTTTTAACCTGCCTCGGACCTTTCGATAAAATACACGCTGCGCTGTCTAGCGCTATTGGCTTTTTTGACCTGACTTAAATCCGCTTAAAGTGGCGGCATTGCGTTGTTTGCGCCTTACTCCAAACTGAGTTCGGTACCACTGGAAAAATGTCTCGTTTGCTGGGTTATCGGATCAACAAATTGAAGCTGCTGCGCCAATAACTGCAGGGGCTTGTCGTAATCATCGTGCTTGTCTGCATCGAGCAACGTTGGATAAAAAGTGTCATTTAGTATCGGCCAGCCAAGGCTTTGCATATGCAGACGCAGTTGGTGGGTTTTGCCTGTTATAGGGTGCAGTTCAAATAAGGCTTTGCCTGATGAACATTGCAAACAGCGAATACGGGAGTGACTGTTACTCGGGCCCTCCGCAATATGCATCAAAAATCCGGTGCCGGCTTTCTCTAGGCGGTTTTTGATGTCCCACTGCTGATTGACCATCCCAGGGTTTGCTGCCGAGTTAGCAATAGCCTGATAGGTCTTGCTGACTTGATGATTCGCAAACAGCCGGTGGTAGTGCTGACGCGACTTACGCTCAACTGAAAACAGCACCAAGCCTGCGGTTGCTTTATCAAGCCGATGCAGGGCCTGCAGATGGTGATTACCCGTCTTATTTCTGAGGCGGTTTTGCAGGCACTGCTCGACAGCGCCACCGCCTGGTGTAACCGGCAAAAAATGCGGTTTGAACGCCACTAATAGCAACTCATCCTGAAACAAAACCTCTTCTGTAAAAGGAACCACTAACTCACAGTCAACTTCGCGGTAATAATATACCCGCTGCTGAGCTGCAAAAGGCGAATCCGCGCGAATTAGACGCCCGTCATGCCAATGCACCTTGCCATCAGCCATACGCTGCTGCCAAACCGCGTAAGAAATGGCAGGAAACTTAAGCGCAAGAAATTCTAGAACAGTCGTTACGCCAGGATTGTTCTGGGGCAGGCTGAGCTTGGATGGGGTGCTGGCGATAGCCATATTTTTACTCTACATAGCCCCGTATGGAGCTCTTAGCTTAACCACTGGCCACTCTAAAATCAGTAGCGCCCTGCATCAGCCCGCAGGTCACGTAAACCCATTACAAGCGTAATTAAAACTGGGCCCTACCGGCTGGCACGACTCTCATCACGCAGGGCTTTAAACTCAGAAGTCGGCAACAGCTCAGGCCAGCGCGAAGAATTCGCTAAATCGTTGATGATAATTTGAAACAATTCGATGTCCTGCACTGCCCCGCGAAGATCCCACTCCGCACTCCAGGCGTCGCAGGTCTGGTGATAACAGTTGCCGGTGTAATCGGCAATCCACTGATCTCCAGCAGTGCGTCCACCCTCAATCAGATCAGAACCGCCAGCGATGCCCATAATGAGTAGAACCGGTACGCCACGCCGAGCTAGAGAGAAATGATCTGCGCGGAAGAACAAACCGTTCTGAGGCAAACTCTCCGCAGTAACAACCCGGCCTTGCGTAGCCGCTGCCAGACGCAGTTCTTGCTCTAACTCGCTCTGGCCTTCTCCGACCTGAATGACATCGCGGGCGGGCCCAGCGGTTTGCAAAATATCGAGAGTAAAATTCGCAACGGTAGTTTCCAGTGGTAGAAAGGGATTCGCCGCATAGGCTTCAGAGCCTAATAAGCCACTCTCTTCTGCCGTCCAAGCCGCAAAAACCACACTGCGCTCGGGCGCATCGCCAGCACTTAGCACGCGCGCAAGTTCCAGCACCCCTGCCAAGCCAAGCGCGTCATCATTGGCGCCAGGTCTCACAGTGCGACCTTGGGAGTCAGGCTCGCCAACTCCATAGGCATCCCAATGGGCAGATACCATAATTGACTCATCCGGACGTTGGCTTCCAGGCAGCATAGCGAGCACATTTTGGCTCTCAATGATTTCGCTGCTAACACTGACATCTGCTGACAGACTTACGCCGTCTAAAGTAAATGCGCTAAAGTCTGCACGGCGCGCCAATCTGCGCTGCTCTTCTAAATCTAGGCCCGCGCTCGCGAAAAGCTCAGCAGCGGCGTCATCATGCAGCCAGCCTTGCAATAGCGGCGGGGCCAGACTACCTGCTGGGCGCACAATTGAATAATTCTCGCCCGGAGAGGATGAGGCGACGCTCCAGCCGTACCCTGCTGCAGCATCTTCGTGAATCACCAAGGCGGCAATGGCACCTCTTCTTGCCGCCTCTTCAAATTTGTAGGTCCAACGGCCATAGTAAGTCATCCGCTTATTGCCGAAGAGACCACTCACCGCCTCGTTCGGCTCGGCTGCGAAATCAGGGTCATTGACTAAAAATACCGCTAACTTGCCGTTGAGATCGATATCACCGAAATCATCCCACTGGCGTTCTGGCGCGTAGGCGCCGAAGCCTACAAAAACCACTGGTGCGCTTTCTATCAGCACTCGCTCTACTTCTCGAGTAGTGCTGAATTCAACATTTACACCCTGCTCAAGGATCAGCTGGGATGCACCTACAGCCAAGCTAATTGCGGCGGGAGACTCAACTTGGGTATGTATCAATGGCACTGCCTGAGTCCAACTGCCATTGTCTCCGGCCGGGCGCAGATCAAGTTCTCGAAATCGGTCTATTATGTAGCTTACCGTGATCTCCTCTCCCGGGCCTCCCGGCGCACGACCGTAAAACTCATCCGAGGCGAGCACCCGAACCGTCTGGGAAAGCCTTTCAATATCGATTGTTTGCTTGGAATCGTCGTCAATCTGGCACGTAAGTAAAATACTAGATAGCAGACTCAACAGAACCGAGCGGCGGATTTGCAGATCAAACATAAAATTGAACTCGTATAATTGGGGTTAGAGTAAAGATACAGTGGTTTCAGACGAGACGGTTTAAAAGAACTTAGAATACGCCCAGTGCGCCTAATACGTAACCGCCCTTACCTCGTTTTTATTACTTACATCATTCCTCGATCTATATTCTTATATAGGCTGCTAAAGCCCCCGAGGCTACCAGCAGATTAAAGCACATAAAAATACACGGCTATAAAGTGACAACCGCTGCCTAGAAGAACACACAGATGAAATATTGCGTGGTTAAAAGGAATCTTTTTCACACTATAAATTGCGGCACCGATAGTGTATGCCATGCCGCCAGCAACCAACCAGCTCAGTCCTGCAGAAGGAAACTTTTCTATCAAAGGACCTATGGCAAACAATATCAACCACCCCATGAACACATACATGAGTGTTGATAACAGCCGATACTTGCCTGTGAAAAATAATTTCAAGGTAACTCCTGCAAGCGCCATTGCCCAACTTACACCGAATATAACCCAACCGGTCATACCCTGAAGGGTAATTAAGGTGAACGGCGTGTAGGTACCAGCAATGAGCACATAGATGCTTGCGTGATCCAAAATACGAAGTTGCCCGCGCCGTACCAAATCTTGCGCACTGTGATAGGTTGCCGAAGCACCGTATAGGAACATCAGACTAAGCCCGAATATACCGAAGCTCATTACATGCAGGGCGCTGCCCAATGTAATCGCATGCTCAAGCAATACCACAAAAGCAACGCCGCCGAGAACAAAACCAATAGCGTGAGAAGCAACATTGAGTGCCTCCTCGCGCGGAGAATAAATTGACATGGGGGAGGTCTTATTCATAGTGACTAAACCATCGCTTATAGTAGATCAGACTGGGAAATGAACAACAACGCCATAGCTTGAAATACTAAAAGTTGATCATACCGACTCTGCATAACTTTCACTGTAAACCAGCTCTACTTGGTAAAAACTATGGTCTTATTGCCATCAACAATCACTCGATTCTCGGCGTGCCAGCGCACGGCCCTAGCCAACACCTTGCGCTCTACTTCGTTGCCAAGTTGCTTCAACTCCGGCACCGACAGACGATGACTCACACGTACCACATCCTGCTCGATAATCGGCCCTTGATCAAGCTCTGCCGTTACATAGTGGGATGTCGCGCCGATCAACTTCACTCCTTTATCGGAAGCCTGTCGATAAGGGTCTGCGCCGGCGAAAGCAGGAAGAAACGAATGGTGAATATTAATAATTTGGCTGGGAAATTGCTTCACAAAATATTCGGAGAGAACTTGCATGTATCTCGCAAGAACCACAAGTTCAACCTCACCACCAAACATTTCAATGGCCTGTGTTTCGGCTTCTTGCTTATTATCTGGATTAACTGGAATGTGCTCAAACCGAAACCCAAGCCCTTGAACCTGGAGCCGTAAGTCATCATGATTGCTTATCACCACAGCCACCTCAATAGGCAGGATTCCCCGCGCCGTCAGCCACAGCAACTCCATAAGAGCATGGTCAAATTTTGAGACGAATATGGCGACCCGCGGCTTAGTTGAGGCCAATGTCATTGCCCAGTGCATTTTGTGGACCTGCGCCACATTGTCCATAAAGGATTGAACAAGCGTATTGTGTCTTTCCTCAAGTTCTGGCAACTCAAATTCGAGTCGAAGAAAAAACTTGCCCTCAGGTGAGCCGCTGGAGTGCTGATCAAAATCGATTATATTGGCCCCCTTGTGATGAAGGAAGCTCGACACGTCTGAGATTATCCCTGGCCGATCTCTGCAACCGATAACCAGCCGCCCGACATCCGAAACAGCAGTGTTATCTTTCTTTTTCATATCAATCATGATGCTGTGGGGCCCCAGTAAAAACAGTGTAGTTTCTGTATTCTCATACCGAAGACTCTGTATAAGCTTTGCTTTGTCATTTCCAGTTCGAGGGTGTAGTCGCGATTGACGCAATCTTTGGCCTACCATACCCTATTAGACTAGTAAAAAAATAGTTAATGGCTAGTACATTATTGCGTGTGAGCTACAGCCACTCTTGTTGATGTAAGCCGTCACCCACAAGGTGATGCATTCGTTCTTGCGATGAAGTACAGTTGCGCTATTGGACCTATAGCCGCCTCAAATCAACCCTTCGCAAAATTTATCCCAATGACTAGACCTTCTCTAACCGACTACGACGTAATTATTCTCGGCGCAGGTGCTGCCGGGCTGTTTTGCGCATTGACCGCCGCCAAGCGTGGGCAACGCGTTTTAGTGTTAGAGAAGGCGAATAAGATCGGCAAGAAAATTTTAATGTCTGGTGGCGGCCGCTGCAACTTCACTAATCAATTTGTAGAACCTAACAACTTCATCTCCAATAACCCGCATTTTTGCAAATCGGCATTGAGCACCTATACCCAATGGGATTTCATTGCCATGGTCGAGCAGCATCAAATTGAATACGAACAGCGCAAACATGGTCAGTTGTTCTGCCTGCATTCAGCGAAAGATATCGTTGCGATGCTACAGCTTGAGTGTGAACGCTCGGGGGTTGCGATTAGAACCCACTGTGACGTCAAAAATATTACCTGCATGTCACCAGATGCTGATTCCAATCTGTATACGATTGAAATTGAACACGGAAAATCTGAACCCAGAACCTTGCATCAATTTCGCGGTCATTCACTAGTCGTCGCCAGCGGTGCACTTTCGGTTCCCAGCCTCGGCGGGAGCGGAATCGGTTACGATATCGCAACCCAGTTTGGGCTCTCCCTAACCGATAGACGCAGTGGCTTAGTGCCTTTTATTTTTTCAGATTTTATGAAGCCGTTGTGCGAACGCTTAGCCGGTGCGTCACTCGAGGTTTCAATTCACTGCAACACACGTGTATTCACCGAACAGCTACTGTTTACTCACCGTGGCGTTAGTGGCCCGGCTGTGCTTCAAATTTCAAGCTACTGGCGCGAAGGCAATGTCATCGAAATTGACCTATTACCCGGTCTTGATGCCATTGAATGGCTATTGCAGGCTAAGCGCGACAAGATAAAAACCCAACTGAAAACGTTTCTTAACCAGAAACTGGTGAAGTCTTTATCAAACGAACTTCAGACTTTGTGGTGGCCACAGCTAGCGGAAAAGCCGTTACTTGAATTTTCTGACAAACAACTTAGAGCAATTGGCCAGCAGCTCAATCGTTGGCAATTAAAACCCTCGGGCACAGAAGGCTATCGTACCGCAGAGGTTACTCTGGGTGGCGTGGATACAAATGGCGTGAGCTCTAAGACTATGGAAGCCAAAAACCAACCTGGCTTGTATTTTATTGGTGAAGTATTAGACGTTAGCGGGCATTTGGGTGGCTTCAATTTTCAGTGGGCGTGGTCGTCAGCCTATGTTGCTGGGCAAGTTGTATAAGCCTCGCCAATAAACCCGAGTCTGCCTAAAATAAACGACTCTGATCCGATCCAACCTTAATGCCAATAATTCTGTGCTCGCACCAATGCCAAGCAGAAATGAAACTCACACCATGCCTGTGGCTCTACGGTTTATGATAAAAGTTTTGGTTGGCTGAGCCTGCCACGGATTAAGATCGACGGATTGGCTTTAGGCCCCGTGAACTAACAAGTACGCACCCACTAATTTTGAAATCAAGCAAAAGCACTAAGTTGTTATTGGGTGCGCAAGGTTGTATTTAGTTTGGCCAAATTATAAAACTTCCTAATGGCGTTTTTTCTGGCGAATCCAGTTCTTGCATTTTTTCACGAAGGGCATAGATATCGTCGACACCCAGCGGTAACTGATGTTCGTTGGGTTGAAAGGTTGTTCCAATAGGGTAATCTGAATTAGGAACAGCACTCATTTCGATGTGTGTTCCCAATACAAATGAAATTGATTTTTGGCCCACCCAGTCGGCTAATCTGGCTATGCTTTTGCTATACTCAAACCAATCACGGACATAGAGACGGCCGGGGTACAAGGTGTCACCTGTGACAACCACCATTGATTGAGCGTCATAAAAAGCCAAGTCATCATCGCTGTGGCCCGGAATAGGTAGGAGTTCGATTTTTCTATCTCCAAGCTCGATAGCTGCGGCCTCGTTAGGCCAGTTCGAAAACCCAAAATAATTTTGTACTGAGCTTTGGCCTACCCCTACTACTGACATGCCTTCTTGATTCTTCAGCGCATCGTCTCCGAGGCGGTGATCACTATGGCCGTGGCTATGGGCAACCAGTATTGGTAGATCGGTTATTTTTCGTATCAATTCTGCGAGTTTGAAAGCCCCAGTAGTGGTTGCGCCAGAATCGATTAGCAACCCCATTTCCTGGCCAAGAAATAGATACACGAATGGGCCTTCATAGTGTGAGCACTTATTCTGGCGAAATATAAACGATTGGGCTTGGTATTGAACTTGTTGCCACTCTTGGTAGTCTGCCTTAGAATTTTCAGTCTCACAGTCACCAGATCCGTGAATCCAATCTACTGATTCTAAGTCGACTAAAAAGTCAGCGCCCAAAAGAGATTCAGCGACAGATTGAGACTGAGCCTGGGCAGTGAAACTCGATAGAGACAGGATAAAGATTGCGCCAGCATAGACATTGAAGCTTAGTTTTCTGTATTCAATCTGCATATTCTTCTCTAATAGAAATTGCTCTGACTCGACTTATCGAGAGCCCTATTGGTCTATGTAACAGGCTCTTGAGGAGAATTATAGAACCAGCGAGCGCTGCTTGAGCCCCTTTAGTGTCTCTAAACTATCGGGAAATGCCCGATGGCTTGCTGCGATGTCACCAAACTCGACTCGCAGCATTTCAGGAAGAATACAATCAAACTCCAACACCATTGCATCCAAGGTGCGTTTTAGCACCTCGGGATATAGCCATGCCGGGCGCTGGGCCTGTATCGGTTGGCGCAAACGATCATAGATTTCAAGCAGAGTGTTATCCGCTATGGAGCATCCCTGACCTTGAGTCCAACGACGGAGAAAGTGCAGAATCTCAGGCTCCCAGTCAACAATGGTGCCGTAGAAGTCGAAAGTTACAGCATCAAATTTTGACAACAGCAAGCTTTCTGCCATGGGCCTGACCCCCTACCGAATTCCGACGCGGACCGGTTTACTTGTGGCTGCCGTCACATAAAGGTTGCAATGCTGTGCTCTTACAGCCACAGAAAAATACTTTCTTTGATTCGGCTGCCTCATACTTTACTGGCACAAAGTCGGTGCCCTTATGAGCCCCATCGCAAAATGGTTGATTTTTACTTTCGCCACAGGCACACCAAAAATAGGATTTGCCTGACTCAACTTCAATAGGAAAAGGTGTATCTGACGCTCTTGTAGGATCACTCATTTTAATTTTCCTTGCTCATTTTCGGTAATATAAAAGCCACACTATGGACTGTACGTTAGACCACACTGGCTTGGCTATTTGCTTGTGTATCGGACTCTCATGTCGAATTAGTGAGGCGTTTTTAAAGTGCCTGCACTGAACCTGGCCCCAATTCGTTGTGCAAAATACTCTAAACTCATGGGATCTGCAATTCTCCATTTTGCTGTTTTATCCTTGTCTGGATTGGATCCAACAGCAAGTGGTGTTTTTGCTGTGCTTGGGCGATACCACGAAAACCTGCTGTTAGTAGCGCTAGATTACCCGATTGAAAATTTCAACTTGGCCTCCGAGTCAGATTCAAATCTTAGCTTCGATCCGCTGACATGCCAGTGCAATGGTAGTGCTTTGTGGCCAAAATTTTACTTTTGACTAAGCGCTACTTCCAAAAAGCCTAGAACGCTCTATGACAACTGCAATAGCTGGATCAGGAGAGTCAGATCAAGAAAGCCAGATCAAGAAAGCCGGATAAGAACAATACCTGAACTCCGCAGTCCGCAGTCCGCAGACAGATGCCATTGCAACAAGCTGAGCCACATCATTCAATCAACACGACTCCCCAAAATGGTGCGGCGCGCAATGTCGTGCCGAACTAACCGGCTTGCTGAGTAGCCGCTAAAATTTTACCCGGTAACTAGGGCTCGCGCTGAATCACCGAATAATCACACCGCTTGACCCAAGACAAAATCAAAGTAGTCTTAATCAAAACATTATTATCAATTTATCTTTGAGGATTATTAGCAATGCGCTTATCAGCTCTTCTTGCAGGCGTTTCTTTTTTTATTTGTTTAACTCTTCATGCCGAGGTCACTGAGATTTCTGTGTCTCTTCCAGCAGCGGAGCAGGCCTATACAGGAAGGCTATTTGTTGCCTTTACTCGTGAGGCTGACACCGAACCAAGACTTGCCATCGGTGATGAACCCGCGCCCCGAAACGCATCGCCGTTCTTTGCTGTCGATGTTCAGGATTGGCGCGGCGAAACAATCGAGTTCCGGCCTTCTGCTGGCTTTCCGCAGCAACTGATTTCCCAGCTTGAGGAGGGAGAGTGGCAGGCACAGGCATTACTCGATGTGAACGATGTGCTATCCGATCTCGATTCGCCGGGTAACTTTTATTCTCTTCCACAGCCTATTGAGATCGGGGCGGGCGATACCCAATTGAGCTTTAGTTTGACCGAAGTCGTCCCTGCAGAGACCTTACCGGCGGATACGCCGCTGCTCAAGTTTGTTCGAATCAAGTCTGACTTGTTGTCTCAATTCTATGGCAAGGATATTTATTTGCGTGCTTCCGTGCTGTTACCGCCGAGCTACTCTGAGAATTCGAATCAGCGCTACCCCGTGCTTTACCAAGTAGCAGGCCTCAATGGCCGCTATACCCGCAGCCAACGGCTATTGAATGACAGTGAGTTCATGAACTATTGGCTAGCCCCCTCAACTGAACCGGCGGTCATTGTATTTCTCGACGGCGAATCGCCTTTTGGCGACTCCTACCAAATGAACAGCGCCGTCTCCGGCCCTTATGCTGACGCCAACTTCCTTGAGCTTTTCCCTTACCTGGCAGAACGATTCCCGATCAACGATGTTCCCTCTAACCGTTTCGTAACCGGCTGTTCCACCGGCGGCTGGGTATCCATGGCATTGCAGATTCTTTACCCAGACTATTTCAATGGCGCCTATTCCCTTAGCCCAGATTCGCCCAGCTTTCGCGCATTTCAATTGGTTAATCTGTATGAGGATGACAATGCCTTTGTCAGCGCAAGCGGCATGATGCGACCTAGCGCTCGCTCAACCAATGGCGACCCTAGGTTCAGTATTTCTGACGAGGTTCATTTAGAGTCAGTCGTTGGCCTTGGCGGCAGCTATGTCACCTCAGGTAAACAGTGGGGCGCGTGGAATGCGGTCTATGGACAGCCCGATGAACAAGGCAATCCAATACCGGTGTGGGATCAGGAAACAGGCGAGATCAATCCAGGGGTTGCTGCATCCTGGCGCCCTTGGGACTTGGACTATCACGTCCGAGAGAATTGGTCGAGCATAGGCCCCCAGCTATCCGGCAAGCTACAGTTTTGGATGGGCGACATGGATAATTATTACCTAACCAACGGCCTGCGCTTCCTAGAGGAGACTCTCAATCTTATGGAGGCACCAGCCGCGAACGCCAAGTTTAACTGGCTGCCCTACCACGGCCACTGCGGATTTGGCACCCAAGTTCACTACATCGACGTATTGAATGACATGGCCAAACGAGCCGCCGCCAGCCAATAAACCGCAGAATCAAAGGGGTCCGAGTAGCTTGATATTTTTAAGTTAGTCGGACCCCTTTGATTTGTTCAAGTTACTCTGGCTGCTTTGAATCGCTTTCAAGTTGTTGTGGCATCTGCATCATTACTCCATCCGATACAGCTGTGGTTTCGCCCAAGCTTGGGGCGTGCGCACCAATTTGGAGCCCCTTTGCGGTGCAGGCAAGGTGCAAATTGGTGCCCTTTGCAGCGTAAAGCGGCTGAATTCAAGATTATGGAAATTGGCACGGTGCGTGCAACCTCCTGAGCGCGGAGTAATTCTGGCTTTTGCCTCACGTCTGTTAATGGATGGGATCGAAATGCTGGCTGCAGTAATTTTACAATGGAGTGCTAGGGTTCCGGCATTACTAAAATGCGGCTGGTCCGAGAGCATTCGACCTTACAAACTGTGCTTATCCAATCTTTGAGCACAACAGTCTCAGGCTATTGCAAGGTTACACGGCGGGACAAAAGCCCGGGAGAATACACTGACGATAGTCAGAATTTTCTTTGCGTAACAATAATACTTGGAGACGTAACATGAGAGCGACCCTAACAAAAAGCCTAATCGCCATAGTGCTTGTAACTTCTGTAACGTTTGCCTCGCCGGTAACTCGAGCACAACAAAATTTTAGCCTATGTTGGTCAATCTACGTTGGATGGATGCCGTGGGAGTACGGTGATTCTAACGGCATCATCAAGAAGTGGGCAGACAAGTACGGTATCGAAATAGATGTCGTGCAAATCAACGATTACGTAGAGTCCATTAACCAATACACAGCCGGTCAATTCGATGCCTGCGCCATGACAAATATGGACGCACTAACTATCCCAGCCGCCGGTGGTGTGGATTCAACTGCAGTGATAGTTGGCGACTTCTCCAACGGCAACGACGCGATTATTTTGAAAGAAGGCTCTACTCTAGCGGACATAGAAGGCCAAGAAGTAAATCTGGTTGAGTTAAGTGTCTCCCACTATTTACTGGCTCGAGGCTTAGAATCTGTAGGTTTAAGCGAACGTGATATTACCGTCGTCAATACCTCTGACGCCGATATGGTGGCAGCTTACACAACCAGCGGTGTGACCGCTGTAACCACTTGGAATCCATTGGTGAACGAAATTTTAAAGATGCCACATGCTACCAAGGTGTTTGATAGCTCGCAAATTCCTGGCGAAATCATTGATACCCTGATGGTGAAAACTGAAGTACTCGAACAGTTTCCTGAACTTGGAAAAGCCTTGGCTGGTGCTTGGTACGAAATCATGGCGGCCATGGAAAGCGATGTTGATGTCCGCACTCATATGGGTGAAGCCTCAGGTACAGACTTAGCTGGGTACGAAGCGCAATTGGCAACAACCCAGATGTTTTACTCGTCAGCCGAAGCACTCGCCTTCGTCAACAGCCCCGACCTAAAGACGACTATGGAATACGTTGCAAACTTCTCATTCGATCATGGCCTGCTAGGTGAAGGTGCCGCAGATGCTGGGTTCATCGGCATTGAAACTCCGACGGGTGTGTTTGGCAATAGCAGCAATATCCAGCTGCGTTTCGACCCCTCATTTATGCAAATGGCCGCAGAAGGCGAACTGTAAAATTTTTGGGCGGTTGATTCTGAC
>JBLGBD010000027.1:0-29883 GCA_047617585.1 Pseudohongiellaceae bacterium
CTAAGGCTAAGTTTCAGCTATTGGTTCCAAAGAACAACAGAATTAAAGTTTTAGTGAATCGATTGGCAGTAGCATCCGCTAAGCGAATTAATAAAGTGAAAGTAGCAGATAAAGAACTTTTTGTTTCAGAGATTTATATTAATTTTTAACCGGAGGGATGAGAAATCATGGCCGCACCAATGAAAACACCTGGCGTTTATATCGTCGAAAAGAGCGCGTTTCCAAACTCAGTAGTAGAAGTTGCGACTGCTGTCCCCGCTTTCATCGGGTATACCGAAAAAGCGGACAACAAAGGTAAAACACTGGTTAATAAGCCATGGAAAATTTCCTCTATGGCTGAATTCCATAACTATTTTGGTAATGGAGCCAAGCCGATTTTTACCGTTCGTCCAGTTGCCGAGGGCGAAGATGTAGATTTCGTTCAGCGCACTGGCGATGCTGAAGACCCAACTATGGCTGAATATGTTATTGAGCAGAAAGCTGGCAAATATTTGCTCTACAACAGCATGAAGTTGTTTTTCTCTAACGGTGGTGGCCCTTGCTACATCGTGTCGGTTGGCTCTTACGGCAAAGAAGATCAGTCTGTAAGCGGTGCCGCACTAACAGCCGGGATCGAGACGTTGATTAAGGAACAAGAACCAACAATGGTTGTCATTCCTGATGTCTGCCGAATCGCTGACCGTGGTGAAGCTATTGCAGTGCAGCAGGCTAGCCTGATGCATTGTGGTGTGAAGATGAAAAACCGGGTGTCGATTCTTGATGTTTATGATGGTCATCGCGACAGAAAAGATCCCCAAGGCGATCCGATTGATAATTTCCGCAATGAGCTAGGTACCAATAACCTCGACTTCGGCATGGCGTATTACCCTTGGGTGAACACGTCAATTGTGCAAGACGGCGAGCTTACTTACCGCAATTTTGACGCTGACAGTATTGAGCTGTTGAAGGCAATAATTGCTGCTGATATGGGCTTGGCTGACCCCGCTGCGCAAACAGAAAAAGAAAAGAAAATGCAGGAACAGATCAATCAGCTTAGCAAAATGACTATCGTTGACTGGGTGTCTGGCGATGCTGATGAAGCCACTGAGAAATCTGAAGCGCCGGTTAAGATGCGTTTGCTTCAGTCTAGCTTGGTACAAAATTCAGCCGCATTCAAAATCATTATGGATGAAGCGAAAAATAAGCTCAATTTGCTGCCTCCGGGCGCTGCAATGGCTGGCATTTTTACTCGGGTTGATAACGCCAGTGGTGTTTGGAAGGCGCCAGCAAACGTAAGTTTAAATGCGGTGGTTTCGCCTACGGTAAACATCTCTCATGATGATCAACAAGATCTGAACGTAACTCCGCAAGGAAAGTCGGTCAATGCAATCCGTAGCTTTATCGGTGAAGGAACATTGGTATGGGGTGCGCGTACCCTGGATGGCAACAGTCTAGATTGGCGTTACATTCAAGTTAGACGCACCATGATTATGCTTGAAGAGTCTATTCGACTGGCGGCCAAGGCTTATGTGTTTGATAACAATGAAGCCAATACGTGGGTTACCGTAAAGAGCATGATACGTAACTTCCTAACAGGTATCTGGAAGCGTGGTGGTCTCGCAGGATCAAGCCCTGATGATGCATTCGCGGTGATGGTTGGTCTCGGTGAAACGATGACACCTGAAGACATTTTGGAAGGCATTCTTCGCGTAACAGTTCTGGTGGCGTTGATTCGTCCTGCGGAATTTATCGAGATTACGTTCCAGCAACAAATGCAGAAATCTTAAACATAGCATTGAATACTTACTTATTAACTAGTCGTTAAACTGGAGAAAAATTATGGCAGATGATGGTGCAGCGCAATCAGCTAGTGTATGGCCGTTACCTAAATTTCACTTTGAAGTTAAATGGGATAGCGAGGTCATGTCGTTCCAGGAAGTTTCTGGATTAGATGTTGAAGCTCAGCCAATAGAATATCGTCTTGGCGATAGTCCTGAATTCTCAACAGTGAAAATGCCAGGTTTGAAAAAATCTAGCAATGTCACGATGAAGAAGGGTATTTACAAAGGCGATAACAAGTTCTGGGATTGGTTTACTCAAATCCAGATGAACACAATCAAACGTGTACCTGTAACAATTAGCCTTTTGGATGAAAACGGTGATCCAACAATGGTATGGACTCTAGCGAATGCTTGGCCGACCAAGATTACTGGAACTGACCTTAAGTCTGATGGTAATGAAGTGGCAATTGAGACTATCGAAATTGTTCACGAAGGTCTGATCATCGACAACGGCTAAGCAGTATTAATTCCTGAAGGGTTGATTGATGTCCATTTTTGACAAGTATTTCGCTGGCGACGAAGAGGAGGATCCTAATCCTTATCTGCTGCCCGCGTTTTACTTTCGTGTCTATTTGGGCGGCAGGTTCGGTTTTCTAAGCAATAGCTCGCCTTCGGACCACTCGTTTCTTGAAGTATCTGGCCTAACCGCCGAGATGCAAACGGAATCGGTGGTCGAAGGTGGCGAGAACCGCTACGTGCATCAACTACCCTCTGGGGTTAAATATCCAAAGCTCCAACTCAAACGGGGCATTGTGACGCTAGATTCACCTTTGGCTAAATGGTGCAAGAAGACCCTAGAAGGGGGTTTTGCTAGCCGTATAGAGCCTTTGGACCTTAGCGTGAGACTGCTTGATAGAACCGGTGATCCGGTGCGGGTATGGGAAGTAGTCCATGCCTACCCGGTAAAGTGGGAAGTTGAAAGTTTCAATTCAACTAAGAATGAAGTCGCCATCGAAAAAATTGAGCTTAACTACAACTTTGCTCACAGGACGAAGTAAGTCTAATGACCATTGAAGTTAAACAATTAGTGATCAAATCATCGGTAAATGACGGTGATCGTAGTTCTCGCCAACAGACTGAGTCCGCCATTGATCTTGAGGCATTCAGGAAAGAGTTGCTTGCGGAGTGTAAGCTAATCGTCTCTGAGTCATTGAATAAAGTGAGAGAGCGATGATTATATCAGCGGATCAGGGATCTCTTAAAAAGCTATCTATAAATACCTGTAGCGTAGATGCGCAGTCAGGAAAGATATCCTTAAACCAAGGCGCCGATAACCTATTTAAAGTAATGATTAACCCAAAGGGATACGAGCACAACTACTCTATTTCTTACAGCAAAGCCGCTGCCATGGGCAGCACCGGGTCAGATCAAAAATTTAACAGCACAAACCCCGACAAGATCAACTTTGAAATTTGGATAGACGGCTCGGGAGTCGTCCGAGACTATTCTACGATGTTGAATTTGGGAGGTATATTGCCCCCAGCGACTGTCCAATTGCAGTTAAAAAAGCTTAACAAAGTTGTCTACAATTACGATGGCGTTGATCATGAACCCAATGTTGTCAGGTTGCTGTGGGGCAGCATGATTTTTTATGGCCGTCTTGAATCAATGGCAGTGTCATACAAATTGTTCAAACCTAACGGTGAACCTCTTCGGGCAATGGTAAAGCTTGCCTTCTCCGGCTTTGTGAGTAAGGAAGAAGAGTCCTTAAAAGCTAAACGCTCCTCACCAGATCTGACCCATGTTGTGGAAGTGAAATCTGGAGACACTTTGCCTTTGTTGTGCAATCGAATTTACAAAGACTGTTCTTACTACTTGGCTGTTGCTGAAGTGAATGGCATAGATCACTTTCGTGATATTAAGCCAGGTCAAAAACTCTATTTTCCTCCGTTGTCTTAGACCATGGCTGATTCTCCTGAAAAAAATAGTGAAGGGGTCATAAAGCTAACAATTTACAGCGAAGGCTCTAAGCTCAAAGATTCCATAAAAATTGTCAGTATTGAGGTTGATAAAGCAATCAACTTGATCCCGGTAGCGCGCATTACGGTGCTAGATGGGGACATGCCGAATAAGAATTTCCCAGTTAGTGATACGAACGATTTTGAGCCGGGCAACATAATTAAGATTGCCGCTGGGTATAAAGACGACGAGAAGACAATTTTCGAAGGGGTCGTGGTAAAACACAATCTAAAGATCACCGGCGATAATTATTCGAGGCTGTATATCGAGTGCCGCGATCAGGCTATGGCTATGGCCATTGGTAGGAAAAACGCCAATTATATCGATGTTAAAGACAGTGCCATATTTACCAAGTTAGTTGGCAATTACAGTGGGTTATCGGTTTCTACTGATGACACCAATACGGTCCATGGCGAGATAGTTCAGTACTACTGTTCTGATTGGGATTTCTTAATTTCTCGAGCTGAAGTCAATGGCTTGATAGTTATTGTTGATGACAGCGATGTCAGTGTTAAGGCGCCAGATGTCGCAGGCAATCCTGTTCTAAAAGTTACTTATGGGCAGGACCTAATGGAGTTTCACGCAGAGATTGATGCGCGTAATCAGTATAGCAAAGTCTCGGGAGTGAGTTGGGACCCAAGCCAGCTAAAAGTTGTGGAGCAAGTAGCTGCAATTGAGGCCTTGAATGATCAGGGTAACTTTAAAGCGGCGGATCTTGCGAAAGTCAGTAAGCTTGATCAATTGAAATTACAGACTCCTGTGAAGATGGAGACATCCGCCCTCAAAGACTGGGCGAGAAGCCAACAAATTAAGTCAGCTCTAGCTAAGGTCACTGGGCGAATGAAGTTTCAGGGCTCTGCTGAAGCGAAAGTAGGGACAACAATCGAACTTCTAGGGGTTGGCGACCGGTTCAGTGGGATGGTGTTTGTTAGCGGCGTAAAGCACACCATCGAGGAAGGGGATTGGCTGACAGAGGTAGACTTCGGGCTTTCTCCTGCGTGGTTTGCCGAGAAGCGGGATATTGTAGCGCCGTCAGCATCAGGGCTGTTGCCCGGTGTAGAGGGGCTGCATATAGGTATTGTTGCCCAACTGGATGAAGATCCAGAGGGGCAGAATAGAGTTAAGGTAAATGTGCCAGTTTTACAAGCCGAGACTGAAGGAGTCTGGGCAAGACTTTGCAACTATTACGCGTCAAATGGCTTTGGCGAGTTTTTTGTTCCTGAAATTGGTGACGAGGTCATACTGGGCTATTTGAACAACGACCCCAGCCATCCAGTCATTCTAGGCAGTCTCTATAGTTCACAACACAGCCCGCCGTATCCTTTATCTGCGGACAATTTTATCAAGGCTATCGTTACCAAAAGTAAACTGAAGGTTGAATTCGACGACGACAATAAGGTGATCACTATTGTCACACCTGGTGAAAACAAGATCATAATTAGTGACAAAGATAAGTCTATTGTAGTTCAAGACCAAACTAACAATAAGATTGAGCTAAGCCCAAGCGGCATAAAAATCGAAAGCCCTAAAGATATTGCAATTAGTGCGGATGGAAAAATTACATTGGATGCGAAAGGCGAAATCGCGCTGACGGCAAAAGCCGATTTAAAAGCATCCGGTCTAAATATCGTACACAATGCGAATGTTGGCCTTACAGCGAAAGGGGGAGCTTCGGCGGAGCTCTCAGCTGGTGGCACTACCACCGTGAAAGGCGCCATGGTAATGATTAACTAGGTGATTTATTTTCGCCAATTCTAGGAGAGAAGACAGCTATGCCTCCAGCGGCAAGACTAACAGATATGCATGTGTGCCCAATGGTGACGCCGGGCTTGCCCCCCATTCCACATGTTGGCGGGCCGGTGGTTGGACCTGGTATTGCCACCGTGCTTATCGGCAAACTTCCAGCGGCTGTGGTTGGAGATAATTGTGTTTGCGTGGGCCCGCCAGACTCAATCGCAATGGGCTCAGCGACAGTAATGATAGGTGGAAAACCATCTGCGCGACTTGGAGATAGCACCGCACATGGTGGCAAGATAGTAGTCGGCTTTGCGACTGTTATGGTTGGCGGTTAATTCGATAGGCACGAGTAAAACTATGGCTAGTGATCAAGACAGTTCATTTCTTGGACGAGGTTGGAGCTTTCCCCCTCAGTTTGACAGCAATAATGGTGTGTTAGAACTCCAGATGGTGTCTCTTGAAGCGGATGTGAAAGAGAGCTTAGCGATTCTGCTAGCAACGACTCCGGGTGAAAGAGTGATGCAGCCAACTTTTGGCTGTGGCTTGAAACGTATTGTTTTCGAGTCAATTGACGAAACTTTGATTACAGAGATCAAAGATCTAATCGAAAGGGCGGTTTTGTTTTTCGAAACGCGAATAAGCTTGGATGACATCACGATAGATGTGGATGATATTCAAGAGGGGCTAATAAGAATTTATTTGGAATACACGATTAGCTCAATCAACACTAGAAGCAACATCGTCTACCCATTCTATTTTGAAGAAGGAAGTGAAGTCAGTTTCTAACTGATAGTGAGCAATGAGTAATTCAATCGACATTAAGACACTCAATGGCGTCGAGCAAAATGCGAGGCTGTTACCTGCATTGGAGCAGGGGTATTTTAATGTCGACGAAATGTCTTTTGAAGACTTGCTTACTGCTAGCGTTGATTTTGCGTCATCCTTAACCTATTACAATTCTAGTCTTCAACCGAGCGGCGATTGGAAATCGTTCTTAGCGGCGAACGAAATCGTCATCATGGCTGGTATTATTAATAAAGACGTTGATGAATTGCGTAAACGGCTGCAACTGCCTGCAAATCAAAATGCTGCGATACTACTGGGCTTTGTGTTTGACGCGGTGAGCGAATTAGACGGTTGGCTTAAGGATCTAGCAAGGTCAAACTCAGCCCCTGCAGAAGAGCTGGCATCACACTTGCGAATGACTATTCGCAGTTCACTGCTGTTAGAAACTCATCGAGCAGCTGCTATCGCCGAGAAAATACGCCAAACCGGCGCAGACTTACCTAGCATTAATTACAGCCGCTTGGGCCGTATTTGGGAGATCACTGAAGACGACCAAAATCAGTATACATTCGCGCAAGCTGAGCCTCAGCATGAGCTAAACGTTGAGCTTGTTTGCAGTCTATTCAGGCGTTCGGCATTTGAATTTTTCAATGCCTATGAGCATTTAAAATCTGTTTGCAGAACATTATTGCCGCAATCGCTAAAAACGCAATCTCATGATCCAGCGATTAGTTTGTTTATTACGTTTCTGAAGCTGTATCGGTATGCCCAAGATAATCTAAATTCGTTCACCCAGCGCCATTTAGATTACTACTACCACGAAATACTTAAGGTTAACTTTAAAACTAAAAACCCTGAAACCGCAATTCTTAATTTTAGTGTTTTGGCGGGTGGTAAGCCGGTTCAGATCGCGGCTAATTCTAAATTCGTGTGCGCGCGAGATTCCGAACTTAGGGATGTGGAGTTTAGTACAGCTACGGATCTAACAGTTACTGATGCTGAAATAGCAGCACTTTATACTCTTAATTTTCAGCGGGAAGACCTAATTACACCAGAATGTGATATGAATTTCGTCACTCGAATTCACAAGCGTAGAATCCCAATAATTCCCGCGCAAGAAGACCTGGAAGACCGCAGCTGGTCTCTGCTGGGGGACGGGTTAGTGCGGCAGGCGGATAAAAACAGTGCTGGCAGCGAGCTAGAAATAGGCATTGCAGTGGCATCGAAAACCCTGTTTTTGGCTGAAGGCCACAGAAAAATTGTGTTAGACCTTAGCTTGAGCAGGGCCAGTAAACCGATTTCTTACTATTTAGAATCGGTCGAACAAGCATCAACAAGAGCAGAATTTCGACACTCGCTTTTTAGCCTTATGCTGGGTTGGGCAAACGATTCCCAGCATAGTGACTGGGGGCAATCTGTTCCTAAAGAAGTGGCCGCCAATATCAATTCAACTGCTGAATCGATTGATGCTAGATACCCTTCTATTATGGTCAACTTGGCATCGGGTAACCAAATTAGAGTAGAGTCCTGCCTAAACCTTCTTCATGAGGCGATCGAGTTTATTCAAACCTCGAAAGACAGCTCCACTCCCTACAGCACAAATCTTATGCATGCAGAGTCCGAAGCCGAGTTTAGAAGCGGTTTAGGTTTCTTGGTTAACCACTTTCTGTTTGAGAAAGGCGCGGCACTTGAGCTACTTGATAGCTCGGTAACTAAACGGGCTTGTGAGCTAGGCTGTGAAAAATCTCTCGATGCCATTCGGGCAGAGCTTAAGCTGGGCAGGGAGAGGTTATTGAACAAATACCTTGAGACTGCCTTTGTGCTTGAGCTGACTACAGAATCGGGCTGGCTAAAAATTCAGCGATACGATGTAGTAGATGACGATCATGGGGGCATACATTTAAAAATTATTACTAGCTTGTCGTCTGAAGCCGGTGCAGTAGTTGCTTATGACAGAGAATTGCATGGTCAAGGCTGGGAAACCGAATTGCCGTTGTTAAAGCTCAAAGTTAACGCCGAGGCCACCATTAATGTTTATTCGCTACTGCAAACTTACTGCCTTGATACTGTGACAGTTAGGGCCGAGGTTGCCGGCGCTAGAAACATTGTTGCCTTTAACAACATTAGCCAGCTAGACCCTTCAAAGCCATTCTATCCGTTCGGGCCCATGCCAACCACAAGCTCTTATTTTGCGCTTGCGGTACCTGAAGCCGCAAAGAAAAATATTGATAGTTTCCGCATACACCTTAGCTGGGGTGATCTGCCAAAATCTGAAGATGGCTTCGATGGTCATTACTCTGGCTACAAGACAAAGTTTAAAAACTCGAGTTTTACTGCGAATATTAGCATTCTCAACAACGGCAGCTGGCAGCCTAACTCACTGTCTCAGATTCAAAACACTCAGTTGTTTTCGGCGCGAGACAAAAAGTTGAAAGAGCATCAGATCATTTCAGTTCAAGCCGTTGAACATTTTCGGCCTGTTGAAGTCGACGTTGCAGATGATGAATTAGATTTGGGCTTGAAAACTCGAAACGGGTTTGTGAAGCTCACAATAGCAAGTCCAGATACTGCATTCGGCCACATCGAGTACCCTCTCAAACTTTCGGAAACCCTAGAGAAGAATGCTAGAGCGAGGCCGAAGAAAAAGGCTAATCTACCAAATTTTCCTTATACACCGTTGCTGAACAAAGTCTCGATTGATTATGTGGCATCTAGCACAATGGCAATGAGTGCGCCAAGTGGCGCTAAGATTGACAAATTCTCAGACAAAGTTTTTCGTCTGCATCCATTTGGAGTTGAGAAGGTCTACCCAAACATCAAAGGTGGATTAATTCAGTTGCTTAAGCCGTTTGAGAATGATGGCAATTTGCTAATCGGACTTTCCGCTTCTCAGTTACATGGCCTGCTGCGGGTTTACTTTTCTCTGTCTGATGACTCGAAGAGAAACAACTCAGCAGAAATCATACGCCTGGATTGGTCCTATTTGACGACAGAGGGATGGGTAAAACTCAATCAAGAGCGAATAATTTCTGATGACACCAAAGGCTTTCTTAAGTCGGGGATAATTACTTTTGACCTGCCAAAAGATATTTCCAAGGACAGGCCGGATATGCCAGGTGCACTCTATTGGCTAATGGTGTCCAGTGATAGTGATTCAACGAACTTTTGCAGCCTGCATCGAGTTAAGACCCACGCCGTAGAGCTCACACGGAATTTAGAGGATCGCGCGAGTTTTGATGCACAGATGGCTGATTGGACTAAGCTACAATGGCAACCAGTTCCGTCAATTCCCCGGCTTGGTCTAATCACTCAATTTGACGGGTTTTTGGACATTCAAGAAAACGAGCAGCGTCGAGATCTCGTAACACGAGTAAGCGAGCGTATCAGACATCGGGCTAGAGCTGTGACTCCATGGGATTATGAAAGACTAGTCCTCGAGCAGTTTCCGTATGTGGGTAAGGTGCTGTGCTTGCCAAATCTCTCTAAAACAGCCCTAGGAGAAGTAGCTGGCAATCTGTTGGTGATAGTCGTGCCACGGGTAGTCAATGAAGCTAGTGCGGTAGGTAGAACTCCAAGGTTAAGTGCGGTTTATCTTGGCGATATTCAAGACTATTTAACTCGTTGTTGTTCAATGTTTACCTCAATCGAAGTTGCGAATCCCAGCTATGAGTGGGTGCAGGTTCGCTGCACAGCGGTGTTTGAGAAACATGCGTCTGGGGGGCAGTTTGTTGAACAGCTCAACGCTGATATTTCGAAATACTTGAACCCTTGGCAAGACGTTGGTTATGGCTTGAACTTTTGCCAATCGATTAATCGTGAAGATGTGTATTCCTATATTTATGATTTGGATTACATAAAATACGTGACTGATTTTTCAATGCTGCATATAACCAGAGATTTAGCTGGCAACTATGAATTGGGAGATACGGTAACTAGAGAATTTTTCAATGGCGAGTCTGCCAATGTGACACCGTTGAATCCCTGGAGCCTAATCGTGCCGCTTAAGCGTCATTACATTGAGGTGACTAAGGAAGTCAGGCCTATTAATCCAGAGATAACGGGTATTAGAGAGTTAGAGATCGGTAGCACATTCATTGTTGGTGGGGCATAACTAGTGGCTAAGCAAAATAGAGAAACACTGAAGCGGTTTTTCAGTGCAGGTAAGCTGCCTACCGAAGAACATTTTGCGGATTTAGTGGATTCTACCCTTAATACCATCGATGAAGGCTTTGATAAAACCGAGCGTTTCGGGTTTGAGATAACGCCACAAAACTCATCCGAAAAAGGTAAAAACGGCGCTGAGAACCTTATTAGCTTTTTTCGTCGGCTTACGGATAAGAGTCCGTCTTGGTCCATCAGTTACCATGCAGCTAAAGAAGCACTTCAGTTTAGGCACACAGATGCGGACACCAATGATGAGAGGACGGTGCTTTCTTTAGATAAAGAAGGCAAGGTTACGATCAATGAAGAGGAGTTTAACGATTTAGAGTTAGGTGAAGCCGAAGGCGATCAAAGCTCGATTAAGCTAGAGGTAGGTGGAGCAATTCGTTCTCCCTCGCGGCTTGGTGTGGGACTGACAAGGGACTCATCTGTTCCTGCCAATGGCGAATACCAGCCAATTACAGAAAAGCTTCATGGCTTTCAGGCGCTTGAAGTTGTGGCCAAGGTTGAGTTGAGAGATGAAAAGCGCTTTGCCATTGTGCATTGTATTGCGCTTAATGCTTACAACCCATCATGGCGAATACTTAATTTTTGGAACCGTGCGAAGCGAATCAAAATTCATCAGTCGTATTTCAGCGGGCCACGAGATCGACTGAAGCTGCGTTGGGAATCTGTAAAAGACGAAGACAACCCCGGTATACCGCAATATCGGCTCGCGATTAAATCTGCTTTTAGGTATCCCCAAGACGCAAAAATCGAATATCACGTAACCAGGCTTTGGGGCTCAGACTGGTTTAGTCCCGATCCCTCTTTTACGCCAGAACCTCAGGCCGGTGATGAATAGAAATTGCTATATTTGCCCTATTTGGAGAGCCGTCTGTAAATGAAGACGAATCGAACTATAAGCAGAGTAACTGAGGGTTCTAATCCTTACGGATTCTCGCGCCTGCGAAAAGAAGGCATTGAGATTTCCCAAGAATTATCCGGTGCGGCGTGGACAGACTACAATTTTCATGACCCCGGTGTCACCATTTTGGAGCAGGTTTGCTTTGGGCTGACTGATTTAATCTATAGGACCAAGTTCGAGGTTGCCGACTATCTGTGTGATGAATCAGGCGCGATTAGTGCCAGCGCCATGGGCCTTCATAGCCCAGCCGATGTGTTCTTCGGCCGACCCAGCACGCCAATAGACTATCAAAAAGCCCTGCTTGATATGGCTAACGGTGTTTCTGATGTGCAGGTGTTCGGCGACTCCCTGAGCCCGCGAGCAGGTGGCTATGGTCTGTATTCAATACAAGTAAGAAAAAGTGTCGATTCTCAACACTCTAATTCGACAGAAAGCTCCTTAGTCGAGCAAACAGCGTCGAATTATCACAGTATGAGAAACCTCTGTGAAGATATCGGCAAGGTTCTTGTCATTCAAGAAATCGACTGTTACCTCGAGGCCCAAATCAGCGTAAAGCCTGGCTATCGAGTTGCCAGTGTCTTGGCCGAGATTTTATTCACAGCCTCTAAAGAGTTGACCAGAAGCGTTCACTTTAAGTCCTTCAGCGCCGGGCTAAGTCAGGGTCTAGCTCTAGATGATGTATTCGATGGTCCATTCACACAGCATGGGCTGATTGACGATAAGGAAATGGCTCACAGCGATAACCTGAAAAATAAACAGCTGCTTGAATCAGCGATTTTGTCTGCGGCACGCAAGATAGCAGGGGTGGAATACATTCTGGCTCTTCGCTTACAGCCGGTTGAGGCTGATCTTGCTGAAGAGTCTGATAGTAGTGTGCGTAAATATCGCCTGGTTGAACCGGTTAGTATGGCGGACATAGCGAGTGTCGTTGCGCTTTCTAAGGGCCGCAGAGCGAGCTTTGCCCTCGATGAGTTTAGAGCTCAATACGAGACTTTTCAGTTCGCGAACAAAGGCAAGGCGTTCAGCTTAAGCGAAGATACGACACTCGCACCGCCACCGAGGGGGACCTATCGAAACTTAAAGTCATATCAGTCTGTACAAAATCAGTTCCCTGCAGCTTATGGTATTAATCAGTTTGGCGTGCCCGAAAACTATTCGCCCGAACGCAAGGCACAAGCCCTGCAATTGAAATCCTACTTGTTGCTGTTTGAGCAGATCATGGCAAATTACCTTGCCAATCTAGGGTCGATTCGCCAGTTGTTTTCGATTAAAGATAACGGCAATGCTTCTTATTTCAGTGGCGTATTAAGTAACAAAGAAATATCCAACCTGGATCGAGTGTATCCAAAAAATGCTGAAGTCGTACTCGATGATATGTTGGGAAAGATTGATGACTTCGTGAATCGGAAGTCTCGATTACTGGATTATTTGTTAGCCATGTACGGTGAAGAGTTCAGTCAAGATAGCTTGCGCAGCTTTAACTATTACCATTCCGATAAGCAGCTCGAAAGAAACATCATCTTTAATAAAATTAGACTACTCAACCGGATTAAGTATGCCAGTGGAGATCGTGCGGGCGGCGTAAACGTACTACACCTCAACTCGGTTTCCAATGCCTTAGCTGCTGACGACGTTGGTGTTAGTCAACGCCTTGAAAGTGCCAGCGGTCTGCAGTTTCGGGTGAGCATATTTCTGGGGTTTCGTAACCTAGCTCCGCGCTCTCTGGTAAGGGAAGTATTTAGATACGGGCTGGATCTTTTTCCTCACGACGAATGTACGTCAGATTCTGATAAACCGGCCCGAGTGAGGAGCGATAGCTTCGTCGCAAGAGCCCGAATACTCATGAGGCAACAAGATAAGCAGACTGAAGAAGACAAGCGCCACTATGAGTTTATGGTAAAGCGCTACCTTCAATTAGAGCCGCTGGAAGGGGGCAAGCTAAGTGAATCAATTCTTCGCGCAGGCGTGTTTGAAGCGAACTACGTCTATGATGACGACTCTGGAGAACTTAGTCTTAACCTTGATAATGCAAACCTTACTGATGGCGTCAATGAGTCCATACGGCTATTGACAAGCAATGATGCAAAATTTATTGCGGACCAACGCAAGTGTTTACGTCAACTGCTTATCCACATAAATAGCGAAAATGAAGGGATGCATGTTGTAGAGCATATTTTGCTCAGGCCAAGCAATTTCAATGAAAAAACGCACGACTTTAAACAAAAATTCGCGAATCGAATAAGTGTAGTTTTCCCTGCTTGGACCGCGCGCTGCAGCGATCCCCATTTCCGTGCCTATGCGCAAGAACTGGTTCGCGAAAATACTCCTGCGCATATTCACGCCGATGTGTACTGGCTCGATTTTTCTCAAATGTGTGAGTTCGAGGTGTTGCAACACAATTGGCACGCTATGTTGGCTGAGCATTGCCAATCACGGCAATCGGCAAGTTTGGATAGCGCCAGTAGAGCGCTGAGCCGTTTTCTGGAATTACAAAAGTCTAAGAGTGGTCTTTTCACTAGTCATGGTAGCGAGTTTGAGAAGTTGCGCCAAAGTGTAGAGCGAGAAATTTCCAATTACACCTCGAAACTAGTCAAGCGTAGAAACGAACTTGAGTTCAGCCAGCGACGCAATCCTGATGCTGAGCAAAGTTACCTCAGAGGCATTGAGAGGCTTCAGGCTGAACTTAAAAAAATCAAGGTGTGTGCAATAGAGCACATGCAGCTCACTCCAAAGAATAGCGAAATACACTCCGATGGCTGGGATTTTTATGTTGCAAACGTGAGCATAGTGTTGCCGAAGTTGTTCTCATTCCGCCCTACCGCTGAGCAGGCAGCGCCTTTCCATGAGTTAAAAACAATCATCGAAGGTTCTGTTCGGCGATCTATAAATTCGTCAGTTGCAGTCGCGTTTCATTGGATTATTCCAATTGATATGTGGCAGTTTCAGCAGAAATATTCTAAATGGCAGCAATTGCTTAATGATCCCGGTTCTCAACCTGCTGAGTTCGATCGGGCAGCAAATGAATTAAAAAATGCTCTGCTGCAACTTAACGCCAACGCAGAAAAGACCTTCGATATCCATGAGTGGGTATCGGTGCTAGGTAGCGAGTGATGGACAACAAGCATTGCATAGAATCAGCCGTCCTCCAGATATCGTATTCAAGCGAAGAGCTTGCGTTGTCCCAACATAGCCAGCTGGAGTCATTTGCCAAGTCTGAACTGCTATCCATTGTTGATGAGGCGTTTAGTGAGTTGTCAGGACCTGATGAGGTTCTGGGCATTGAAAAGCTAGAAATCGATTTGGGGGAAATCTCGCTAGCGTATTTTTATGAAGACTTTGGCACTTTACTGAAAGAGAAAATAAAAGAACTAGTAGAATCTTACATAAAGCAGTCAAACACAGATGGCTCCAGTGTTACTAAAAAAGTATCAACTACGCACTCTGAATTTGAGATCATCTGTCAGCTTTTACAGTATGGCCATCTACCTTGGAATGCCGATTCCCATCAAGGAGGTATTGAAAAGCTGATGCAGCGAGTCATTGAAAACAATGGCACTGAACTTATCGAATTTGTTCGAACGGCAAAAAATCGCAATGATCTGCTGGCCCGGCTTTCTACTCAGTTCTCGTATGAACCTCTGTGCATGCTACTTGCTCTGATTGTTCAACCTCGATCAGCAGAGCTTTCAAGCCTTTTGACTAAGATGTTTGCTTTGGGCTCTGAACATTTTTCACTGAATCGCAATGATATTAAAAGCCGAGTGTGGGCTGATCTGTTCCAAGCGGCATTTCTGTCTCGGTCCAGCAAGCTGTCAGCAAAGGAGATTATTGCCCGTATAATACAGGTATTTTCTGTGTATGTGCCGCAACGCTACCCCGACTTTCTAGAGCGCTTGTCTCGCATCAGCACAGGAGTTCGACAAAATTCAGAAGTGACCAAACTGATACAAGACTTCGTTGCTGACGCTGCGGGCTCGGACTTAGCTGCTATTGTGAGTTCTGATCAATTTGAAGGACTGTATGCTAGCTCGGCCGATGAAAAACGTGACCAAGAAACTAGAGCGCGATTGTTAGCCTACAAAGCGCGCTTTTTGGAGGCGATCAATAGCGGAACTGTTTCAAGACTGCAGCCGGTATGGCAATTCCTACGCAAAGAATCGCCTCAGGTGGTGACCCAGACTCTTTATACGCTAGGGCAATCCATTCAGGTGCGACGCAATATAGCGCGAAATTTCCCAGACGCAATGATCAAGGATGTAGTAGAGCTACTTGAGCCTACGAACTATGGCTTTATTGAGCAAGTGGTGAATGAGCCTTCACTGTATTTGCGAGCCCAGGTGAACATTCAGATGCCCGAATCAGAGGCTAAAAAATCTTTGTGGGAGTTTACCCTTACTTATCTTTTGGTTGAGAGGGGTAGCCGTTTTAATAAAAAGTCCTATATTGGCAGCGTGATGACTCAGTTGGCTGCTAACCTAAATATCCGGGTTGTAGATCTCTATCAATCGATCCTGGCGCTGTTACAGCCTATCTCCAGTAGCAGTTCAGTCTATGCTGATATCGTAGGCATGGTTAGCGAGCTTCAAGCCGATCTTGTCAGCAATGGTCGGGTTGAGCGAGTTCGCAGTGAGTCCAAGCCTGGTGTGGTATCTGATTCTTCGTTACAGTCTACCGTCCCTGAAAACTCAGCTAGTCAGAGCTGGCCCGAAAAGGCTCCGCCGGATCATATTGTAGATGCCGTGCGCCTTGCGTTTGCGGGGACAGATTTGTCCGAGTTGGAAGCGATATGGTCGCTGCTACTGGGTCAGTATTCTGAGTGGTTTACTTTAACAATCACCAATTCTGGGCGGGCAGCGAGTGTGCGTAGAAACATCGCTCGCTCATTCAGCAACCAGATGTTTGAAATTGTAATCCGCCTAATTGAACCAAGTAACGCCAAGTTCTTGGCCGAAGTCATTCACAGAAGCACCACTAAACCTCCTGTTGATGGTGTGCGCCGCGCGGTTGCACAAAAGACAAAGCGAGCCGTGAGGGAGTTTACGCTGGCCTATCTACTGATTGATCGAGGCAGTGAATTTAATAAAAAAGCCTATCTCACCGGGCTAATAAAAGAACTAGCGGCCCATGAAAATATGAGCACGCAAGAAGTTCTACAGGCGATCTTAGAATCAGTTGACTCGGCTGCTTACAAAAACGGGCTTCAACAAGAAATGCTGGCGCTGCTACAGGACGTCTATAAAGGTTTTAGAACCCAAGCGAAATCAAAACAAGACCAAACGCCTCCCAAAATAAGTCTTGCCAGTGTAAGACAAGGCGATTTTGAATCTTCTAAAGAGCGTTCCAGTGCCGATGGCAGCACTAAAGAGTTCGAAGAGTTTGAGCTAATACGGGCCTATCTGCTGTATGAAAAATTAGTCGCTGAAATTCGCAATGCCAATGGGGCGATTTCGTATCATGTAGTAAGACTAATACATGAACTGATAGAGCACTACCCTTGGATCTTTCACCGCTTCAATCAAGAAGTGAGCTCAGGACAGCTATCTTTAGTGCCTGTTATTGTTCAGCTGCCAAAGTCCTTGCAGAAAAAACTGGTCATTTCTTTCTTTACCAGCATTGCATCCAGATACCGCTTTAGCCTAACTGAGTTTGAAACCTATCTAGATGCGGTGATCGCCGCAAGTGCTTCTAATAGAGCCGTCTACGGTGCTGTCCTTGCTAGACTAATCAGCAACCGGTTTTCCAGTTTGGACGAGTTATTCGAAATCAAAGGCTTAGATCAGAGCCAAACAATTGCTCCCGCAGGGAATTTGAGTGGAGCAGCCAGTGAGGAAATCAAAAGGCAGCAAGAGGCAGATAGGCTTGCTGTATTGTATAGTCGAGAAAGCTCAACGCCGCTGTCTCTGAACCAAAGTACCTCTAATCTCATTAAGGCCTATCTTTTAGGCCAGCTCGATTTTTCTGACCAAGATAAGGGCTCGATAGTGAGCACGCTGGAATTGTTATTAAGTAGTCATCCCGGCGCTTTAGCCATGCTGCTGAAAGAATCGTTGGTCGATCGGCAAGCAGCCCATCGCCTAGTCGACCTGTTGCCTGAAAGTTTGCTGGTTAAACTTTTGTTGTTGCTACGACCAGATGACCACACTAAGAGTATTTTGTATGCGGACTTAATGACCATGGCGGCGGTTGAAGTGGAGAAGCTAGCAAGTGGCATTTCAGGCCTACTTCACCTTACCAAATGGCAATTTGTGTTCGACTATATGGTAATCGAAGGTCGCCGATTTAATGAGGTCAGTTTTGTTAGGATGTTTTCCAAATACTTACAAGCCCGCAGCACGGTGAGCCCCAAGACGGCGTTTGTTGAGCAGCTGTCGAGAAGCGTTGGTAAAGCGTCTGTGGGCGGCGCGCATGCTGCTGCAGTTCGAATTGCCATGATACTGGGCAGTGGAACCAATGGACCTGAGCAGGGTCGCGTTTCACAGCTTTTGGACTTTGCGCAAAGTCCACGGGCACAAGAGGCAGCTATCGGTGATTTACAGCAAGCAGCTAAGGCTGGTCAGGCCGAGGAGGATGGCTGGAACTCCACGGATTTAAACCAAGAGGATGATACAGCTGCAGTTGAGTCAATCTACATAGACAATGCAGGGCTGGTGCTGCTTGCGCCCTATATTCCACGCTATTTCGATATGCTCGGGCTGCTTGAAAACAACAAGTTTAAAAATCGTGAGGCCGCTGAGCGCGGGGTTCATCTGCTCCAATATTTGCTGAATGAAAGTACGGATAGTTTTGAGTATCAGCTTGTTCTCAATAAACTGCTCTGCGGCGTCGACGCGGGTGTTCCGATTGTTGGCTCAATTGAGATCACTAGCGAGGAGAAAGCCGCTTCCGAGAGTTTATTGAACGGTGTCATCGGAAATTGGCCAATACTCAAAAACACCTCCATTGCCGGGCTTAGAGAGTCATTTTTGCAGCGCGAGGCGCATTTGCAACTGAAGAACGAATCTTGGCAGCTGCTGGTACAGTCAAAAGCCTTTGATATGTTGTTAGACTCGTTGCCGTGGAGCTATGCGACGATCAAACTGTCTTGGATGAAACGACCGATACAAGTGGATTGGCGATGAGTAGTGATCTAAGTGAAGCCAATGCAATGTTTCTAGAAAAAGAACTGGCGTGGTTTAATTCGATTCTAGAAACCCGAATTGCTTTGTATTTTGAACATGAGCAGTCTCAGGGTGATTCCGAAGCTATCAGTGAAAGCATCTTCGATATTGATCCTCCTAGCTTTGAAGGTGACTGTTCACCTTATGCCCAAGTAGTGTCTGAGACCAAAATCGGGTTCGACGAAAGGTTACTGCTGATACTCACACTCATACCTCATATTAGACCCGATCTTTTAGACCTGCTTTTTACTCGAAACAAAAACTTTGATAGAGGGTTTACGCAATTTGGCGGCTGGAAAGGTCAGAGCCATGGCGGATTTTTACCAACCTGCGAAACTGCGGCCTTTATTATTGCCGGAGGAGATCTTGATCGCCGATTTAAACTATCGCAGTATTTAGATGGGGACGGCCACCTGGTGCAAAGCGGCATTGTATCAGTTGAGCATAAGTCTTCGGGCGAGCCATTTATGAGCGGCGCGCTGCGCATTAGTTCGGAATACCTAAACCGACTAACATCAGGGGTCTATCACAAGCCTGATTACAGTATTAACTTTCCTGCCAAGCTAATTACGTCAAAGTTAGATTGGGATGACTTGGTATTGCCGGTCGAGGTCATGGTAGAAATTGAGAATATTATTACTTGGATCAAACACTCGAAGACCATTATGGAAGATTGGGGGTTTGGGAAAGTGGTTAAGCCGGGTTATCGCAGCCTGTTCTATGGACCGCCAGGCACTGGAAAGACCCTAACTGCAAGCCTGATTGGTTCCGCAGTGGGAGCCGATGTGTACCGCATCGATCTTTCAATGGTGGTCTCGAAATATATAGGGGAAACTGAAAAAAACCTCGCTAATGTGTTTGATCAGGCACAGTCTAAAAACTGGATACTGTTCTTTGATGAAGCCGATGCGCTATTTGGCAAACGTACCCAAGCATCGTCATCTAATGACCGTCATGCCAATCAAGAAATATCCTATTTGCTGCAGCGAGTGGAAGACTTTCCAGGGGTGGTTATCTTGGCATCGAATATTAAGACGAATATCGATGAAGCATTTTCCCGCCGGTTCCAGTCGGTAGTGTATTTTCCTATGCCGGATAGAGAGCATCGGTTACTCCTGTGGCAGCGAATTTTAGGCAACGTCAAACAGCTGCCAGTCAATGTGTCTTTAGAAAATATGGCGGATAGCTTCGAGCTCTCTGGCGGCGCGATGATCAACGTGGTTCGTTATGGCGCGATAAGTGCGATACAAATGCAGCGCAACGAGCTGCTTGAGGAAGACCTCATCGAGGGCGTAACTCGAGAGCTGCGTAAAGAGGGCAAAACGGCCTAAGGGGTGCAATGATTATGATGCCACAGTTTTGCTTTACCAAAATTTTACAATCCACAATTACAGTATTGCTGCTTCAATGTTGCATGCTGTCTGTCACTAATGCTGCAGAAGACGATGGCACAGGGTATAGAAAAGTCACAACCTACTATCAGATACCTGGCGAAGCCCTTGATGTGTTGGGAGATACGATAAAAACCGAAGCTGAGGAGCTTATAGCCCTGTTACAGTCAGACATGGCTTTTGAGGACTATGTGGCGGGTCTTAGTTCAAACGATTATGCCAGGCTCTTGAAATCTTTCGTCCAGAACACTGCCGAACCTCGTTTCTACGAATTAGTCGATGTTGAGTTTGCGCACTATTATGATCTGTTTGTCGATAACGCAAGCGAGAACGAATTCGCGCAGATGTTTAGAGAATATCTTGGCGAGCTGACCGTAGACTACTTAACTGCCCAGCCCAGACAAGATTTTACGGAGTATGTGCTATCCCGCACACTGCAGCTCTCACAAGAAGACTATTCAAACCTTTATCGAGACTACATTGTCACGCTGTGGCGCTACTACGTTACTTCAGCCACGCCTGAGGAACTTACTGAATTGTTGGGCGAAGACTACCCCGACCCGGTGGCTAGCGCGTCGCTGGCAATCGAAGACGAGCAGTATTTCGCCTTACTTGCAGATCATATTACTACTATCAGTGAAGCTGAGTTTATCGCTAGTTATTCTTCTTACATCACTGAAATGACAGGTGGCCTGCTGCTTGCACCAAGCCCTCAGCTCGCGGCGGTCGCCACCGCACCGGCGCAAGACTCGGCTGCTGACTCTGAATCTGCAGAGGGTGCTGCTGTCGCGGTAGCAGAGGATGCCGCATCACTGCCGGTATTCAATAATTTGTCGACTGAAGAAAGTGTCACTCTTATTAGACGCCATATTGCAGCGGTTGCGAAACCCAATTTCGTTGCTTTTTTCCGCCAAAACGTCATCCAATCAACCTCAGATTATACCGATCCATACAATCCGGCTCAGTTAGCTACTCTGCTAGAATTGCCGGGTTTTGCGGCATTGGTGCGGCAAGAACTGAACATAAGGAATGCCCGCGATTTAAGGCGCTTGGATTCGCTTACAGCATTTGCCGATGACGCTTTTCTTATGGGAGTAAGGGCTGATCTAAATTTTGTGAGTAATATTCCTTACCCGAATATGCGGCTTCTACGCATAGCGGTTTCTCATGTACTTGATCAATACAACCCCGATTCTTTGGTAACAGGGGTGAAGTTGCCGAGCCAGCAGTTTCAAATACTTTATGACGCGACGATCGCCTCGGCTTCACTTTATGATGAATCGGGGCCGGTAGCAGGGCCAGCCAGCCGACAAATAGCTAGCGCTGAGCAAGACCCTCTTGCGGCTGCTGCCGCAAGAGGCGGGGAAGTAAAATGGAACTTCCTAGGCTGTGGCTGTGAAATAGATTCAACGAACGTAATCTATGGGTTTTATCCAACTTGGGAAGTTCCTACCCCGGGAAGCGATGCTCAGCAAATAGATTTGCGCTATTACGATCGCGTTGCTTATTTCGGCTTAACCCTAAATGAAAGGGGCGATATCAGCAATGATGATTACTGGCGTGAAGGGGGTGTACTAAATAAATTTATTCAAGATGCCCATATTCGTAATACCTACATTGATTTAGCGATTTACTCGCCAGCATGGCATCTGTGGGGAGACCCGCAAATAAATATCGCCACTGCAAACATTGTCGATAAGCTGTCTATCCCACTGCAGTTTGGTTTGCTTACCAGCTTTGCTTCAAACTATTTAGTGCCCATTTTCCCAACCTATTCGGAAACTATTGGTAAAAATACCATGGGCGATGGACTAACTCTTTATTTTGATAATCTTGAAGATCCGCAGACTGGCGCAGTTAAAAATTTAGACATGATAGTCAGGCTGGTAAGCAATCTTTCCCGAGAGCTGGCGAGGGAGTTTTCAGATGATATCCCTCCTATTAATCTTATGTTGGATTTCCAAGCCAAAAATGCGACCGGTGTATTGGCTCAGCTGCGCCCCTTGATACTCGGGACGGACGCGAATATGAACCAGTATGTTTCGCGGGTACTTATTTTCTTGGAGCAAGATACCTGGGATAGCTCTCAGAACCTGATTGATTCAGTCAGAACAGTATTTAAAGAAGACGACAGCGCCGGGGTGTTCAGAAAGCTTGCGCCGATATTGATTCCTGCTATGAATGAGCCTAGCTCATTTACGTCGCTTACCCGAGATCTCAGAGATCTGAGATGGACGTTTGGCAATGCTGGGGGTGCTGCAATTTGGCCTATTCCTATTGAAAATTCTGAAAACAGCTTCTTGATTGAGAAATCTTTTAATACAGCAATGGTTGATGACGGTTTTGGGTTTTGGCATGAAGTTAGAAGCCAAACCAGAATCGTTTATTTTCAGGCCCGCCTTTCACTTATCTTTACTATGACAGGTTTGTTCTTAGTGTCCATGCTGATTCTAATTTGGTCAATTCGCGAGCCAATACACCCAATTGTACTCTGGGTGGCAAAGGCGTTTGGGTTCGTAACATTTACCCTATTCATGCTTTCTGCAATATTTATAGATCCTTACATCAATCCTTTGCGGATTGTATTTTTTCTGTTGCCCTTGCTGTTCGTAATTACCATCGTCCCTTTGCAAAGTTCTATGCCTGAGGTGAAGGTAAATACAGGTAGCAATAAATACGTCAAGCGAACTATCAAGATGCAGCGCTCGAGAGTGCTACGGGGGCTGCGTCGAAAGTTAAAGCAGGGCTTGCGCCATCGCAATGAGTCTTAAGGATACTGCGACAGTACTTGCCTACCACCAGGACCGCATCGCCCGATTTGGAGTTGACACTACTGAAGCTTTGGGCTGGAAGTGTCTTCAAAGCCAACAGCAAAGATTCTCAGCGCTAGCGGGCCTCGGTGACTTTAGCGGCCGTAGTGTTTTAGATATTGGCTGCGGTCACGGAGATTTCTACCCGTTTATTGCACATGAACATCCAAGCGTTGAGTATATAGGGCTGGACAACGACCGGTCTTTCTTGGAGGTTGCTGTTACGCGTTTTGGCAGTGTTAGAAACACATCTTTTCTAGCTGGGGAGTTCGCAACCGTGAAGCTGCCGAGGGCTGATTTTGTTATTTGCTGCGGCGCGTTGAATTATCGAAGTAGTGATGCAGGTTATTTAGAAAATATGATTGGCAGATTCTTTGCGGTTTGCAACCTCGGCTTAGGTTTAAATTTGCTCAGCCATGTGGATTTTGAGGCTGGGATTCTAACACCTTATGACCCTGAAACAGTGGCTGAATTCTGCCTTGAGTTAACGCCTAATGTTGAGCTTGTTGCTGGGCCCGAACAAGATCACTTTACCTTGTTCTTGCGTCGATAGGGCCAGCTAACACTGTTTAGGGCTAGCAAAGGCTGTTAGAGGTCTAGGCGGGATAGAGCCTAATTGACATGTCTTTGCCGGCGAGCTTATCACGGTGAGCAGACCCCTTCGTTTAGCGGCGCCGGCGGTGCTACAACGCAATCTACTTGATGACTTCCCAGTATGTGCCTTGCTGAGTGTATTTGGCTCTAAGCAAGTTGCGCGAATTTGCCCGTAAATTGTATTCAATCAATGACCAAATATCGCCGAGTATAGAGTCCGCTGCACTGTAACTCGAGTGGCCTCTAAGGCTGGTGTCAATAGCCGGTGCATCGATGGTTTCAACACGCCTAGTAACAAACATGCTTTCGCCAATAATTGGTGTATTGTTCAAAGTGTTGGAGATAACAATTGCAGGGTCGCTCTGTGACACATACACCGTGACAGGTCTTTCTACCGTACCGAGGAAAGGTGCCAGTTCTGAGATGAATTCATCTGTCTCTATATCGGGTGCGATAAGGACTATTTCCTTTACTTTGGTTCTAAAGCCAGGCTCGGCTTGAAAAACCGATTTCAGGGCTCGACTAGCCAAGCGCGCCCCTAAACTATGGGCAACAAGGTATACTTTGGTTGCCCGGGTTTGATACAGCAGTTCACTGGCCATGGCCTCAAATTGGCGCTGAGATGCCGCGGCACTCTCTGCATCAGCGATATAGGCAGACGCGCCACCTCGAGCTGGCCAGCTGTAAAAAACAGTCGTGCCCTTGAAACCAATATCATAGCTGAGTTGAGCGCTAGCAATGGCAGCATTTTCGAAACTCATGTTAAAGCCATGCACATAGATAAGCAGGCTGTCTGTTCCAGATCGGTTTAATTCAGAGTCCACCTCGGAGCCTAAGCGCTTACGAGTGAAGACTTCATTGTAGGAAAGAGTCGCATCGGCAGTAGGTGGGTTGACAATATCGACCTTGATTAACGAATCCGGCTCGATGTCGAAAGTATCTCCAGATCGTCTTAAAGTAACGTAAGACTTGCCGAAACTCGGATTGCTTGCTCTACCGTCTCGAAACATGTGTGCCGCAGTGGCCGCAGTGTCTGATGAACGATTGGTCGCGAAAAACGTTGTAATGACGGCGTACTCGCCATCGGCTTCAACGGAGGCGTTAGGAATTGAAAAATCACCGTCAATATAGGCGCGGCTTTCGAACTCACTGGGGAAAACATTGGCGGGCAAGTTTTTGATGCCAGATACCACTGTCGCAGACGACTCTTTTACTCGGGTCAAAATATTGGACTGACAGCTGCCAAGTGTGAAAAGCATCGCCAGTGCTAGGAGCAATTTACCTATTGCGCGTGTCGGCGCGATTGAGGAAACGTTAATAAATTGTATCAAGGCAGAGAATGCCATTTGCCAGTCCTTGCTGTGGGTTGAATCCACTTTTCTATTTGCGCCCTATGTTACTAGATTATCAAGTAAAGGCATAAGTGCTTGGGTACTATTGGTCGGCCAATTCCCGTTGGGTAACGGCGCTGGACAATTGCGAGGCTGCAAGCTACCGTGAAGCATAAGTGCATGAGATACCTTAGTTCCTGTCAAGGGCGCGTTACATGTAATAAATAACAATTAAATCAATAATTTATATGCTCGAGAGGTGCCGCCGTGTTTAGCAAATCTAGTCTTATGACCTACCTTTCAATAGCGTTTGTTTCCGCTTCGCTGAGTTCCGGGCCAGTTTTTTCCCAGGCATCTGGGCGACCTGATCTGGAAGGGATCTGGACAAATGCGTCTTTAACTAAGCTGAATCGACCCAATGGAGTAGACAACCTTGTGGTCTCAGCGGAGGACGCACAGATTATTGCTGCCAATACGCCTATCGCTGGGTTGGAAGGGGGTTTGGACGAAAAAGACGAAGAGGTCAATATTCCCGATGCCAGTGGTGACGATTTTGGGGTTCGCGCCTACAACAATTTTTGGGTTGAACCAGGTTCCAATCTTGCTCTAGTTAAGGGGGAGTTTCGTACCTCTTATATCGTCGATCCCGTCAATGGGCGAGTGCCAGTCAAGGACGATCCGAGCTTTGATTTTGAAAGACGCAATTTTGGGTCGCGCTATGCAACCGGCATTGGTGACGCCCGTGGGCCTGAAGCGATCCCCAATGCGGAACGCTGCCTGTTGGGGTTTGGCAATAAAGCCGGTCCCGGCATGATGGGGGCTTTGTACAACAATACTTATCAGTTTGTACAGACTGATGATTATGTCGTTATTCTTGTAGAAATGGTGCATGACGCCCGTATTATTCCAATTTTTGAATCTCGAGATGAGGCGGTTGAAAATCATCGACCGCTTATTTTGGAACAATGGTTTGGAGACTCTGTGGGTTGGTATGAAGGGGATGAACTGGTGGTTGAAACCATCAACATTAATCCCATTCAGTTAAGCCAAAGTTCAGTGCCAATTACTAAACAGGGGCGGATTACTGAACGCTTTAGTCGCTACTCAGAAAGTGAGATGTTCTACGCGTTCACTGTGGAGGATGAAAATATCTATCAGCAGCCTTGGACCGCTGAGTTAAGTTTTTATGGTACTAGTGATAGGCTATATGAATATGCCTGCCACGAGGGCAACTACGCTATGCCGGGGATACTTGCGGGCGCTAGAAGGCTAGAGATGGAGCAGCAGTAACGCTCTACAAAAACCGCCTAGCTGTTGCTTCTGAAACTAGTCTGATGCTTCAAACCAAGCCGGCTGCTTTACAAAACGGGTGATCAATCGATCGTCCATTTTTTGTTGTGCTGGCAGTGGCTGGATATTACTGCACTACGATGACTGTGATATTGGAAAATACGCTGCTCAATATCTGGTCAGCTTGAAGTTGAATTGCAACTTAAAGGGCTAATCCCGATGGTAGTTCTGCGCCAACCCCGTTGCAGACCCGATGTCGACACTGCGGATTGGACCGTCTATTCTAAATAGCGGTGCATAGCAAAGTAACTAACCCTTCGCACCGGCCATTTGTCCCCAGTTCTTGCGGCTTTTAGCCTTTCGATAGGCATGCCTAATTCCGTTGGCTTTGTTATGGGGTCAATTGGTTTAAGGCAGCGCATATACCAAGATGGCGGCTCCCTCACTTGGGGTTCCTATTGCTTCTGGATTATCGCTCAGAAACCCTGAAATTATCGCGTATAGACTGGCTGTGAAGCGGCTCGGCTGGCCGCGAATAATTGCTACATACTGCTTCCCATCTACGGCATAGGTGATAGGAAAAGAAGACGGAATATGGAAGATCGAATCTTGCCAAAGAACGTCGCCATTGGCGGTGTCGATAGCTTTGAACGTTTGATCTATAAAGCCGGCAAAGACAATGCCGCCATCGGTAGACAGAACTGGCGTTGCTGGCGGAGTGATTTCCCGATGACTCCACGCCAACTCCATGGTTTTCATATTGATGGCCTGGAGGCGGCCATAGTTGCCATCCGTATCAGGTCGCGGCTCGGGAGTGAGTTCCACGCCGCTGGTTAGCAGGTTGCCTTCCCCCGGCGTTGCCATCATGCACATTTCAGACAGCGGTAGGATTAGCAGACTAGTGCCTGCATCGAATGCGGCTGCCTGCCAGTTTCTGCCGCCAAGCGCATAGGGGCAAACTAGCTGACTGGTTTCTTTGTTGGGGGTGGCGTGGGGAAACAGTATTTTCTCTCCTGTCACCGGATTGATGTCAGCCACGAGATTCTGCACGCCCGTATCAATGGAATTTAAATATTCGCCTGTGGCTGCGTCTAGTACATCGTACAGAGCCATTTTGCCTGCAGTGAAAACTACTTTGCGGGTTTCACCATTAATTTCTAACTCGTTAATGTGGCGCTCATAAACCCAATCTAGATCCCATTGATCGTTGGGCATGTGTTGGAAGTGCCATACTAATTCGCCAGTATCGGGGCGCAGAGCAAGGGTAGTGTTAGTATATAAGGCATTATTGGACACCCCTTCGAGGCCTAAGTTGGCCAGTAAAGGCCCTGTGTCATAGGTTGGCGCGGTGCCGAAATAGACTAAATTGAGCTGGGGGTCATAGCTGCCTGGAATCCAAACCGAACCGCCGCTGCGAGCGGCTAAAGGCAAATTATTCCAGGTGCTGCCGCCCACAAGATCGTCCGGCCGTGCAACCGTATGGAAACGCCACTTTTCGGCGCCAGTGTTTAGATCTATGCCGACAATGAACCCGCCTTGAGACACCATTGTGGCGCCAACACCCTGGATAACGGTATTGCCTGCAATGACAGGGGCGCTGCGCAGGGAGTAGTAACCACCGGCATTGTTTTTATCGATAGGGGTAGCAATAGGGTGTTCCCAGACGATTTTGCCGGTGCGTACATTTAAAGCCACAATAGTCAGATCATTGTGGGGAACAATCACTACGTCCCCATGGAGGGCAATGCCAATGCGCCGTCCATCGAGGGTTACTGACACATGCTGATAATTCCAAAGTTCTTCGCCGCTAGTGGCATCTAAAACTCTTAATACATTATTGGTGTCGGCAATAAACATCACACCATCATGTACTAACGGTGTGGTCATATTGCCGCCCTCACCAAGAGGGATGCTCCAAGCGAGTTCAAGGCTATCCACGTTATCGCGGCTGATTTGATCGAGGGGGCTGTGGCCGCTGACATTGTAAGTGCGTCGCCACATAAGCCAGTCGCTATCGGCAGGACTCGCCAGCATGTCATCGCTTATTGAAGTGTAGTTTTTTAGTTTATCTGGAGTCGGTTCAGCGGGCTGAGCAATTGCTTGTTGAAGAGGAATCAGAACTAACGTTAGGGCGATGGCTCGGGTAATGAAACTTGGCATCAGACACTCCTTATTGTTTAGCTTGAGTGTAGGTGCCGCCACCCTCGGTGTCTAGACTTTCCAAGGGTGGCGGCGCTTGCCTGAGCAAGCGCAGATAGCCAATGATTAAGTGAGCCCTTACTGATCCTTAGCCGCAATAGCCTTGCGAATCGCATCGGCAGTGAAGCCGGCGCGAAATTCCATCATGTCCCTGCCCAACTTTACCGCGTCAGCCAATGGGGTGATTGCTACACCGTTGATAGAGGCGAGTCCGGCATCAACACGTTGATTGAGCCGAACTAGTTCGGGGTCAGTCACCATCATCATAGTTGTGACCCAGATATCATCGTGATAGCCGTCGTTGCCGTTTTCTTTAATCCCAAGGGTGTGTTCGGTGTACTGCTCAGTTTCTACCCAACCAGGGTCATAAAACTCTCTGACAAAGTGAATTTGGGTGGCAGAGCCCGCCCATTTTTGGCTTAGGGCATCAGCTACATTTGCCATGCCCTGCTGATTACCACCACTGTCACCAATCATAACAATATTGGTAAATCCAGATTGCTTAAGGCTGCTCGCTATGTCGGTTAGCAGAGCCTCATAAGTCGCGGCGCTGAGACTGATTGAACCCGGGTAGAGCATAGCCCCGGTTGGTGGCTCAATATTGCCTTCAGGCACGAATTTAACTATCGGAGCACACAATGCGTTGCCAAGGTTTGTGGCGATGGCGGGACAGGTGCCCTGCATAATGGCGTTGTGCTTGCCCGTGGCAAGATAGGGCCCGTTTTCTTCGATGCCGCCGGTTGGAATGATGATCGTGGTGGTGCCCTCGGCAACTAGATCGCGAATCTCCATCCAGGTTAGTTCTTCCAGCCAATAGGACTGCCCAGCTGCGATAGGTCTAGGTGAGGCAAGCTCGGCCGCCAGCGCGGCGGCACGCTCAGCAGGAGTTTGGGAGTTTTGTGCCCAGCTTAGAGATGAGATGAGTGTTAAGGCGGTGACGCAGATTGGTTTAAGCGCCGAGCGGATTGCTGCCAATAGCGTCTGAGGTCGTTTAAAAGGGTTGTTCAATGGTCTATCCTCACTCATGATTTAAGGCTGAAAGTAGGGCACCTATGCTACCGGAAAAACAGGCTTTGTATATTCCCATTGAGAGCAATTCGTCATTAACTGTTACGAGATTTTACCCAGCATTGACTTCTTTTGCCTGTTCACGCCTAATCGGTGCATTGTATCCTCGCGATGACAAAGGGCGCTTTTTTTGGTGCGCAATCCTTTAATTCTAATTGAGTACTTAAGTTGTTAGTTTCATTCCGTAACATCGTCTTAGTGGCGATAGTTGTAATGTTAGCCCTCAGCGCTGGCGTGCTATTTCTCTCGAATCAGCCTTCAGATAATGGTCCTGTAGTGGCCGCTGATAACAGCCAAGCCGACTTGATCTCCCGGGGTCAGTATTTGGTCACGGCTGGCAACTGCGCCAGTTGCCACACAGTGGGCGGTGGCGGATTTATGGCCGGCGGGCTGGCTTTTGAGACGCCTTTTGGAAAGCTGTACTCCACCAATATTACGCCAGATCCTGAGACGGGGATCGGCAGCTGGAGCGACAGAGAATTTTTAAATTCAATGCGCTATGGCATCCGGCCAAACGGCGAGCACCTGTATCCAGCCTTTCCGTACACCACATTTACTAAAACGTCCGATGCCGATATCGCTGCAATGTATGCGTATCTTCAAAGTATTCCAGCGGTGCAGCAGGCAGCCGTGGCAAACGAGCTGGGGTTTCCTTTTAACCAAAGATCTTTGC
>JBLGBD010000028.1:0-29221 GCA_047617585.1 Pseudohongiellaceae bacterium
ACTACCCAGCAGTCTAATCTCTCAGATTCAGATCCCAAAAAAGCGATTCTCTACCGCATGGTAATGGAAAAACACCTGTGCCCCTATGGGCTCAAGTCCAAATGGTTACTGCAGCGCCACGGTTATCGAGTTGAAGACAACAAGCTAACTAACGATAAGCAAACCGACGAGTTCAGAGCCAAACACAATGTTAAAACCACGCCCCAGGCTTTTATCGGCGATGAGCGCATTGGCGGCTACGAAGCTCTGCGCGAGCACCTCACCGATTGGAAAAAAGACTCAGAAAAAATAACCTACACACCCGTGCTGGTCATCTTTACAGTGTGTGCTCTGACCGCAATGGCTGTATCTTGGTCAGCATTCGGCACAGTGCTTAGCATAAGGGCCATTGAATGGTTTGCCGCGTTTTCTATGAGCATGCTTGCCGTTCAAAAACTCCGAGATGTCGAAAATTTCTCAACCATGTTTCTAAATTATGACCTGCTGGCACAGCGCTGGGTCACCTATGGCTATCTTTACGCCTTTGGCGAAGGCGCGGCGGCTGTAGCAATGGTTGCAGGCGGCATCATCGGTGTGTTGGCCTCCCCTATTGCGCTGTTCATAGGCACAGTAGGTACCATATCAGTCATCAAGGCAGTTTATGTGGATAAGCGAGAACTCAAATGCGCATGTGTAGGCGGCGACTCCAATGTGCCCCTTGGGTTTATTTCATTAACAGAGAACTTAGTGATGATGGCTATGGGCATCTGGATGCCGGTGCACTATTTTCTGCTGTAGTTAGTAATTGAAAATAAATGGAGAATAAATGGGGTCAGAGTGAACCTCCCCCCGTTTAACGGATACTTCAATTAAGCGACAAATGGTGTAATAAATGGAGTCAGAGTAAAAGTACAATAGTTTGATGGCGCAGTTAGCGAGAGATTGATTCGTATTTTGGCTAGGCCAAAATCCTCTCCCTGCGGGCGGCGCTAGCGCCGTCTTCGCCGCTTTCGAACTCCCGACCAACTGGTTCGAAGATTTACTTGGAAAAACTGACATCATTACAAATCAATGACTTGCGGCCCTGGTCAGCCATTCAAATGAGTCTCAATGAGCCCGAATGAGCCTCGTAAGTACATTTCTTACTACATATTCCCTTCTCTCCAATGCGAATTCCTGCTTCTTAACCGATGTCTGCTATACCCGGCGCCCAATCGGATAAGCAGGGTCTGTCTAATTGAGCCTTAAACTAGGTTAATTCGCGTCTGACGACAAGCAACCGGCCTGAGCGGCACCAGCGTCAAGGGAAACCCTATTCTGCAAATGTGGTCTCGTGGGCCAACCCAAAAGGTTCACCAGCACACCGGGGACAGTTTACGATGCGAAGTACGGAGGGCCTGCCAGCGTGAATCAAATACCAGAGCCACGGGCACCGCCACAAGAGAGCTTGTGGGCCTGCCCATAAGCGTCGCGAGTGCTGTTGGTATCGATTAGGAAAACAGGGAGAGGATGATAGGTGCTGCTCAAGGAAGAGGCCGGTAGGATAGGTTGCAGGCCGGAAAGCCAAAACGCTAAAACGGCCGGCGCGATATTGATTTATGCTTAATAATTGTACAGCTGAGTATTAATAATAGCCTGTCGATAGGCAGTAGCCGGGACCTTGTAGTAGCTCGAGCGAATTCAGGGGGTATTTATCCTTCCTATCACCCGTGGAGCGATTCTTCGGTAGCTTAAGCCATGATTGGGTCTTTAAAGTAGCCCAGCCTAGACGTGAACATATGAAACAAGATGTGACGGCTTATATGAGGTATTGCAACCAGGAAAGGTTTCATTCGAGCAATGGCGATATGTCACCCGTGAAGTTTGAAATATCTCAAATAAAAGTGTCCTGTTCAGGTTGACCAGAACACTCTTCAACTCAACTGCAGGGCCGGTAATGCCCCATTCGCGTCTGGCAAGCGCAGCGACCTGCGGCGTCATTTTGATCTACGTAACCGCGGAATAGTAGGGAGTAGAGGTCGGTTACGCTGAGCCCAACTTAGGTCTTCAGAAGCGTACGCCTCGATAGACCCTCTTAGCCGTTTCGGCTATCGGTTGGTCTCCCTTGGGGACGCCTAAAATCGAGCTGCAGCTGTCCCAGGATAGTTTGCCTTCGTTGACTAGCTGGAACGCGTGAATAACAGCGCTCAAATCGGACACGTTGAACCTGAATCCGGACTTCTCCGCCAGCTCCACAATCGCTGCGCTGGTCGGACCCATCAGTTGACCAGCCTCGTGGGCATCCAGCTCTCCCGGCTCGCTGACGTCGCCGTCGCCACCGATGATCTCCTGCAGAGCGTTTTTAATGCTCTCGTCCGTTTTGGTTAGTTTCAGAAACCCTACGACCTGAGAGGCATTGTCCTGCACCGCAGCAGGCCGGGCAACCTGATAGCTGAATCCTTTGTAGGTCATGTCAACCACGTTACCCACCAAGGGCAGAACGTTTGTAGACTTGTTAGATTTTAGGTATCGCGCGAGTGTAGCTTCACTCATTTCGCCAGCCCGAACCCGTTGAAACGCGTCCGTCACCGCCATAAGATCAGAAATCGTAAATTTGAAACCGTGTTTCGCGGCCAGATCGGCTACCAGTGCGCCGCGCCCGCTTCTCAGGGCGTTTAGCTCTTCAGCGTCCATCTCATCTGGTTTGCTGACGTCACCATCGCCTGTGGCCAGAATGTTGGCCAGTTCATTTTTAAGCGCATCATCGTTTGCGGCTTGTTTGAAAAACTCTAAAACCGGCGGCTCGCTTGAATCCGCTTGCGCAGGTGTATGTTTAATTCCGCGATACAAAAGTTTGGCGCCTTCACTTGCGGCTGGAATATCATCACCCGTACTGCTCAGACCTAAAGCACTCTTGTAGTCTTCTGCTGTGAGCTGTCCCGCGTTGTAGCGCTGTAAAACGCCGATCACAGTATTCAACTGTGCGAGTGAGAAAGCATATCCGTGTTGTTCCCCAAGGACGGCCACAAGCACGCCCCTGGTGCCAAGCAGCGCAGCCGCTTCATCGGCATCCAAGTTCGCTGAATCGCTGATATCGCCGTCGCCGACTTCGAGCACGCTTGCGAGATCGTTGCGGAGCGCTTCGTTGACTGACGTCGCCTGCAAGAACGCAACAACATTTTCGATTGACATGGTCCATCCTTAGCCGAACCGGCCTTTTGATTATTTGACTAAATAGACGCAAAAAAGGTGCCAACAGTGTTGGCCGGATGCGGCGCGCTCTTGCGTGGGTCGGGCGGGACACAGGGTGGCTATTGGGGAGCAAACATGGTGCGGCGGGTTGGGCCTAGCACCATTCTTGTGCAGCCGCAGCGTGTAAGAAAAACGGGGACAGACCACGATTTAGTAGTAATGAAACCGTGGTCTGTCCCCTATTTCTCCAATCAAGAACCAAATCCACAAAAAGCGGCGTAATAACGTCATGAAGAACAATAGAAAATATCTTTCACATTCAACCGCTCTTTCATACAGCATAATTATGCTTGCCCTATTATTTACACCTCTCAGCGCCTCGGAGTCTAACGAATTGGACACCCTAACTCTTACAAGTTTTAATGCCGACAGTCCTGACTTTGGCTGGTACGTGCAAAATGATAACGTCATGGGAGGAAGGAGCGAGGGCGGGTTTGATATTTCTTCGGGGGAGCTGATTTTTTCTGGCAATACCAACACGAATGGCGGCGGTTTCAGCTCCATTCGCACACAACCTTTAACACTAGACTTGTCCGCTTATACTGGAATAAGAGTAAAGGTTAAGGCTGACGGACGGCGTTACACCTGGGGGATAAAAACGGATGCTCGATGGCGTGGACGGCGAATTAATTATTGGGCTGATTTCGATACTCTGGCTGACGAACCCATCATAATAGATATTCCATTTACGAATTTTCTTCCTCAGTTTCGAGGGTTTAAGCTGGATGGCCCTGAACTCGATACCAGTCAAATTGCTGAATTCGCTTTATACCAGTACGACAAAACAGATGGCCCTTTTGAGCTTCGCTTGATAACTGTCGAGGCGTATAAGGAAAGCCAAAAATAGAGGGGACACTCATAACTTAACAACTTAATGGTCAATATGGACAAGGACGTTGATCTGTTATTGGGTCAAGCAAAGGACTGAGGCGTACGTATCTAAAGATAGCTGCCGGGCTTGGATTCAGACAGCTAGCTCCATCAATCAGGGTTGTGAAAGATGCTCTGTATTGCGCCTAGAACAATGTCAATTGTTACCACACGCTGGATTAAGTTGTTAAGTTGTTAAGTTGTAGCTGTCCCTTCGGCCCGTGAGTGTCCCCGCCAGTATTTCCTACTTCTGATACAACACAATAAACTGACTGGTCTTTCCCCGAATCGACGGATCAAAGACCCCAACGGTCAGCGGGTCATCTGGGTTTTTCAATATATTGGAACTGCGCAGCTCTTTCAGTCCTGCGGTGGTCGCGAGGTCAGTGACGACACTTTCCTGAATTCTGTGCAGCGTACCTCCGGCTTCCAGACCGGTACCGACTGGCGCGATATGATCAGACGCCAGCAACACACCACCGGGCTTCAGTATCCGGGCAATTTCGCGAAAGGTAGCGGCAGGATCTCCCATGCTGTTACCGCCAGGTGCAAAACCCAATTCGTGTGGCCCCAAAATCCAGGTGACCATGTCCATGGAATTATCAGCAGCATCCAGAGCGTCAAAATTGGTAATGCTCACTCGAACATTGGCGAGTCGATTATTTGTCGTACGCACATCGATACCATCGCCAACGAAACCCATGAGACCCGGTGTGTGTTGCAATACTACGCTGCCGTCAGCGCCAACGGCACGACTGAGTATCTCGGTGTAGTAGCCAGCACCCGCTTCCATTTCAAAGACATCCATGCCGCTCTGCAGCCCCGCAAACACCAGCATATCCAATGGTTTGCGACGCGCATCGTTTTCTACGTCCACGCCGGGTCGAGCCGCACTTGCCAGCGCAGCAGCAAGATCGCCATCCGCTGCAGTGGCAGTGGCAGCGACGAGAGTGAACGCTATGAAACAACAACTTGTAACCAGACTTAACAATACAGAATTCAAAATTTTCATACGGGGCTCCTGCCGCAGATGCAGCACTTGTTGGATATTCTTCGCTATAGTCTTGCACATCCCTGACAGATATTCATCAGGGAAACACAGGGACAGCTTGATCTTACCCCGTACCTACGCACACTCTGGTTAAGCAACTTTTTCATACTCGATAGAGGAAACGCAGGGACAGCTACAACTTAACAACTTAATGGTCAATATGGACAAGGGCGTTGATCTGTTATTGGGTCAAGCAAAGGACTGAGGCGTACGTATCTAAAGATAGCTGCCGGGCTTTGATTCAGACAGCTAGCTCTATTAATCAGTATAGTATTAGGGGACAGACCACGTTTAAATATCTATTCGTCTTTGACCAACAGAACCCTCAAAACTTATAAAACGTGGTCTGTCCCCTATTACCTGATAAATTAGGAATCTGTTACCATCAATGAAAAATGAGCCGGCCCATTCGCTATAGTGTTTGTCGCTGGTGCACAATGATTTCAAGAGAAGAATTCATGGAAATGACAATCTTTCTGGGTACGAACAATTGGGTGCTCCCTCGAATTAACTTGATAATAGAATTATTATAGAGTCAGGCTCAATCTTGCGCGGTCTAAATAATCAAAGGGGCCTAATCAAAGCGGCCAGAGTACTTTGATCAAGAAACTTATGCGCGACACGCTAAATCGAACTACTCTGACCCCTTTGATTCACTGACCCCTTTGATTCATTATTAGTTAGCATTTCCTTCTACCTCCCCATTTTCTGGATATTAGTATGAACAATGAGATCAACTACAAGAATAGCCCTTTGCATGGTCTTAGCTTAAAAAGCTTGTTGATCGAAATAGTAGACCACTACGGCTTTGAAATTCTTTTTGCTTATATAAACTTAAATTGCTTTAAGACTAATCCTAGTATTGCTTCTTGTGTGAAGTTTCTCAAAAAAACAGATTGGGCGTGTGAAAAAGTTGAAGCTTTCTATTTGTATGAATTTAAAAACCTGCCTAAAGCATCTTCCGAACAGTTTTTGTTGCCTCCCAGAGATCGAATTATTCCAGAAGATCAAGCACCGACTAAGCCTACTGAGCTAAGTTTGGACGATGCGGAGCGGTTGCGCGAAAAACGCGCAAAGAAATCCGCTGCCTATTATCAAGGTGCTGAACATCACCGCCCAAGCCCGGGCAAGAGTTATGGCGCTCAACGAGCCCGGCATTCTGACAGTCAAGATAATAATCGTTCCCGCAAGGGTGAGCATGAATCGTTGGGCTCGTCAGCCTCATCAGCTGAAGGGTTTGTTGACCCCTGGGCGAACGCGAGAAATAGACGTAAGCGAGACTAAATAATAAATGCGATATCTAGGGGACAGACCACGTTTTTCTATGCCTGCTGCTGGCTGTGAATTCAATCGGTCAGCACAGTACTCGTAGTAAATCTAGAAACCGTTTACAGAGAACGTTAATTTCTCGGCTTAAATACTCAGTCTTATATAATAAGAAGTAGTCAGAATTTAACATGGTTCGGCCCCGATTTTTCTCGGCTTAGTGCATTAACTTGCCAATATCAAAAATTGAAACAACTGAGCCTGCGCAGAAGTCAAAAGTCTAGGGGAACTATCAACGAGAGATTGATTCGCTTTTTGGCTGAGCCAAAATCCTCACCCTGCGGGCGGCGCTAACGCCGTCTGCGCTGCTTCGCAGCTTTCGAACTGGGGGAGTTCTTCACCGATCTGGATGCGCCAAATTAAAAAGGGGAGCCTATGGCTCGGTGATACTTTCGGCGAGAGATTGATTCGCTTTTTGGCTGAGCCAAAATCCTCACCCTGCGGGCGGCGCTAACGCCGTCTGCGCTGCTTCGCAGCTTTCGAACTGGGGGAGTTCTTCACCGATCTGGATGCACCAAATTAAAAAGGGGAGCCTATGGCTCGGTGATACTTTCGGCGAGAGATTGATTCGTATTTTGGCTAGGCCAAAATCCTCACCCTGCGGGCGGCGCTAACGCCGTCTGCGCTGCTTCGCAGCTTTCGAACTGGGGGAGTTCTTCACCGATCTGGATGCGCCAAATTAAAAAGGGGAGCCTATGGCTCCCCTTTTTAATTTGGTGCGCCCAGAGAGATTCGAACTCCCGACCAACTGGTTCGAAGCCAGTTACTCTATCCAGCTGAGCTATGGGCGCATGGGCAGGATTATAACTGGTCTGGTTTAGCTGATACACTACTTATTGGCTAGTTGTTTGCCTGTGGGGTAATTAATCGTGATTAGAGTGGCTTTTAGTGTTTGCTTGTTCTTGCTCGCAGCGCATGTGTTGGCGGCGGCTGAGGAGGAGTATGCCGAGGCTTATGGCTATACTCTGTCTATGGCTGGGGCGCTTATTAACGATAACTGCGAGCGTAATTGGCAGGCCTCGGAGTATGTGAGTGTCTATGCCTGCAACTATAAACTGGCCCAGTTCTATAGCTTAGAGCTTGCCGCACCCCACTTTAACCAGTGTGCCCAGGTTAGCCGGGGTGACATTGTTAAAATTGCAGATTGTATGACCGACCAATTCAATGTCTGGATATCCCAGCATGAACAGTCTAGCTCTGCGAAGACCGAATAAACCTGCCCACACGCCCATCCCATCTAGTTTAAGAAGCCACACTGGCTCTTGCGACTGTCCCAGCACTGGCTGCATTGCTGGCCAGCTTGGTTGTGACTATCCCGTCTAAGCCGCGCAAGGTTTTGCTGAGTATCACAAAGGCAATTACGGTTAAGACTAGCAAAATACTCGCTCCCACTATGGCATTGGCAGCACCTATTCTGTCGGTGGCTACAGCCATGGGGAAGACGCCAATTGGCGTTAGGGCGAACGATAGCAGCATAAAACTACTCATGCGGCCGCGCATGCGGTCTTCAACTAGAAGCTGAATGGTCGCGTTGTTCACTGTTTGGCTGGCGCTGGCGCACATGTTGGCCAATAGCAGCGGTATGAACGCCAAGTAAAAATTACTGACCTGGGTGGTTATGGCGAGAAAGATTCCGAAAGCTATGGTGCTGACAATCATCAGTTTGAAACGCTCGGCTTTGTCGCCGCGCTTAACGATCCAAATAGACCCCATCACACCGCCAATGCCACCCACCGCCATTAACGTGCCTAAACCGCCCTCTCCCACCTGCCAAGCTTGCTCGGCTAGCACCACTAAAATACTCTGAAACGGCATGGCGAGAAACATGGGCACAAGTCCGAATGCCAAGGTGATCAATACAGGGCGATTGCTGGCGATGTAGCGAAAGCCATCCCCGATGTCTGCCAGCAAGGCCTTATTCGACTCTTCTTTTGGCTTAGAGCGGCTCTGGCCGACGCCAAACATGCAGGCGATTGCAGTTGCGTACAGGGTTACCGAGAGAAAATAAGCCCCGTTGACGGAATACACCGCAATCAAAACGCCCATAATCGCCGGCCCAAACACTCGGCTCAAATTAAGCACGCCAGCGCCGAAGGCCATCGCCGATTGAATCAAGCTCGGACCGACCACGGTAGCGGTGATAGCCATTCGAGCTGGCATGATAAAGGGGAAGGCGCAGCCCGCTACAAACGCGGTGCAGAGCATATGCCAAAACTGCAGTTGGTCGGTTAATAGCAAGGCTAGAATAATGAGGTCGTTGAGCAAGATTAGACACTGCCCTGTAATCACTAACTGGCGCCGCTCCACTCGGTCGGTAATGGCGCCGCCCACTAAGGACGCGAAGATCATCGGCACCGCTACCACCAAGTTAATATAGGCCAACGACGTGGCCTGGCCGGTTAGATCCCAAGCCAAGATGGTTCGGGTTAGCATTTGCCCCTGCATGGCAAAGAAAAATGCCACGTTGCCCATGAATAGCCAGCGAAACTGAGAGATGGCAAAGGGGGCAAAAGGTCCGTGGGGCTTGGCGGCAGCGTCAGTCTGTTGCGTTGCAGTTGTGATAGCGCAGTGTCCTTTTGAAAGTGCACGCAGTATAGCCGATGCTCGCAGCAAAAGAACCCGCCCTGCCCCCGCGCCAATTATGGCAAGTGGCTGCAAGGCCGTGTATTCTCCGAACTTGGATCAAATCACCAATAACAACAATAAACTCGGAAGATCGCTATGACCGACATCTCGATTGCAACCGCAACCCCTACCAACACCGATTTCTCAGCCGCCCCTTGGCCCCTTGTGCGTAAAGTCTTGGAAGCTATTGGCTGGCTGGTTATGGCTGCCCTGTTGTTCACAGGAATCACCTCCGTCTTTGGCCGCGCCGATTTTTTGCTGACCTCAATGGCGCAGCCGATTGCCGAGCCCAGTGAAGTATTCAATCCGTTTGATATTCGCTATTACGAACACTACCTAGCCACTTGGCTACACCTAGGTCCAGGCTTGCTAATCTTTTGTATCGGGCCGCTGCAGTTTATCCGCGCCATTCGCAAAAAATACATTAAATTCCACCGCTGGTCGGGCCGCGTGTACATTATTTGTGGCTCAATTGGCGCTCTGTCCGGGGGGTTCATTGGCATCTTTTATCCGTTCGCGGGCATCGACGGCCCCGGCTTTAGTGAATCTATGGCCACACTCTTCTTAGCCGTTTACACCTTAATCACTCTTTACAAAGCCTACACCAGCATCCGCCGTAAGCAGTTCGGGGCGCACAGAGAATGGATGATTCGATCTTTTGGGTTAATGCTAGCCATTGCCACCGAACGGGTCATGTTAGGCGTACTCATGAACACTACCGATATTGGCGTCGAGGTTTTATTCTCTGCAACATTCTGGATGGCCGGCGTGGTTAATATTAGCGCCTCAGAAATTTGGATAAGCTTAACCAGGACACCGGGCAATGGCGCACGGCATTGGAAAGATTTGGATGCCAAGGCTGCCAACTAATAAAGGGATAACGCCGCGATGAACGGACAATTTGCAATAGAGACAATCGCCGGTGTTATTCAGTTAGCCGTGGCACCTGTTTTCTTACTGGCGGGAATCGCAGGGATGTTAAACGTTCTCTCTTCCCGGCTCGGCAGGGTGGTTGATAGGTTTCGGGCTATCGAGGCCCGCATTATTTACGAAGACCGGAAAATGCATTTGGCCAATTTCCAGTTTGAAGCATCTGGCTTATGGCGTCGCATACGCTTGGTTAACTGGTCTATTCGGATGTTCGTGTGGGGTGCGTTACTAATAAGCCTGGTTATCGTCACGCTGTTTCTTGGCGAGCTCATTGAGATCAATTTATCGATCCCCGCCGCCGTGCTTTTTGTCGGCGCTATGCTGTTACTCATTGCAGGTTTAGTGTTTTTTTTGTTCGAGGTAGGAATCTCAACCAAGCAGATCAATCTGGGCATTCAGCAATTTTTAAGCAGCAGCGATACCTAGCTGCTGCTTAAAAACGAAACCCCGTTTAGAAAAAATCAAAGATCCGGCTGTACTTGATAATCAAGCCACGGGCATCTTCTCGAAGCTGGCCGCCTTGTGGCGTAGCGAGGCCGCTTTCATCCACTTGGTTGTACACCAAATAGAGCCCTGCATTAGCCGACTGCAGCCAAGAGAAACGAATATTGGTGCCAATCACATCGTCCCGCTCGTTGTATTGCACTAAGGCCTGCAGCAAAACATTGGGGGTAAAGGAATAGGACAATCTAAGTCTGGCTAGGTTCACATCGAAGTCACCACCGGCAACAGGCAGATCTATCTGCTGATGATTCCAAGACAGTTCAGTGCTAAACGTCTCACCCACTCGGTAACGAATTGTTGGCTCGATATTAAATCTGTCACCACCGAAGAAACCACCAATACGGCTGCTGACATTAATGCTCAGCGGCAGGCCTTGGTTGGTAAAATACACCAGTTGGGCTTCTTCATGCTCGTATTCACCCGCCGGTACAGTCACACCGCTGACGATTTGGAAAGGCTGCTTAACGCCTTCCAGAGTAAAGTTCACCCCAGTGTGAGCTTCCATACCACCGAGAAATTCCCAGTGGTTGTCGATATGAATAAAGCCCGTTTCCTGAAAGCCATCAAAATCCCAGTAGCCGCGATAAGAAATATGTGGCCGCAGTTCAAATAGATTGAGCCAATTGTTAGCAGGACGATAGCGGCGCAGCGCCGTCAGATTGAATTTCCGGTACGCAGTTCTAGACAAGAAACCCACTTCTGGATTGAAGTCTTCCGCAACCTCGGCGTAACCGCCATTGATGGTCCAGTCGACAGTATTGTAAGCCGCGTTTATTCCCACCGCATGATCATCACCGTTGCGGCCTGGGGTTTCAGTCTTGGCGGCAAAGCCAGAAATCAATGTGGTATCACCTATGCCCCAGCGCCCATCAACAGAATAGGTACGGTTATAGTCACTGCCGCTGTTGTTATTGGCAGTGCCATCGCCATCTCGCCCCACATACATAAAACCAACCGTCGAGCGATTACCCAATTCTTGGTTAACCCTGGCAACGGTATAGTCATTTTGAGGAATCACCCCATCAATGCCTTCAGAGCGCATGGCAAGAAAGCCCACATTGGTATTATCACCCACCTTGCCTGTCAGTCGCGCACCGCCGTCAACTGGCAGTGGAGTGCCTCCCGCGCCAACCCCAATGCGGCGGCTGAAAAACAACTCTAGTTCCCGAGCATTACCCACCGAAAACTGGCCCGCGTTTTCTAAAAAGAAGGGCCGCTTTTCTGGAAAGAACAGACTAAAACGGTCTAGGTTCACCTGAATGTCATCCACTTCCACCTGGGCGAAGTCGGTGTTGTAAGTTGCATCAAGAGTGAGACTAGGAGTGATCGAATACTTCATGTCAAAACCAAATTCTTCTTCAACCTCGGTGCCGCTAACAATTGCCCCGCCCTGCTCAGCTCTAGTCAACACATAAGGTGTGACTAACAAACCGCGCTGCGCGGGAGCCTGAATACCAGAGACCGAACCCGCCTCGGACACTCGGTACAAATTAAACTGCCGTTCAATCGGAGACCAATAGGTGATCTCATTATTGCGGCGAATATTGCGCTGAAAATTGATGCCCCAGTCTTTGTCGCCGCGGCCGTTGTAGCGCAGTGACGAAAACGGAATTTCCATTTCGGCGCTCCAACCGTAGTCGCCAATTTTCGACTTAACTATCCAAGGCGCATCCCAGTTCAAATTAAATGCGCCACCGCCGGAGCCAAAACCGCCGCCAGCGCCTTCGTTAACGACCTGGCCATCGTATTGGATACCCACCGGATTCGTTCCGAATACAAAGCCATTTTGTCGATCACTAAAACCATCGATGACCACTTGAAAACTGTCGGTTTCTTCAAGGTCGGAATCCCGTCGGCTATCGGCAACTACAATACGAGATGGCTCATCATCGTAGGCAATCACTCCGATATACAGCGCGGTTTCAGAAAACGCCATATACACTTCTGTTTTTTGGGTCGCTGGTAAGCCTTCTACCGGCTGCTGCTGGGTAAAACCCGTAGCGGGAGTCACGGCCGCCCAAGCCGGGTCATTGACGATATCACCATCAATGGTTGGCTTTGACTCCAAGGAAAACGCGTTGATGCTTGGCTTTACCTTATTAGTGACAAGGTCTTGTGCGGAAACCAAACCGCTCAACAATGCGCTGATGGCTAAAAGAACCGGCCCACAGCTTATCCATTTCGTTTTTATACTTCCCATTCGATTCTCCTAACGCCCATTGCCGTCGCAATAGCAGTAGCACTCTAAGCAATAAAATTAGGCCGATACATTAGTGGAAAGTTGTATTTACATCAAGAACTTAGGAGCCTAACACTGATCATAGTTGTAATAGTTTGTAACTAGCCGACAGCAACAAAGCAGCCTGAGAACAACCAATGCTGAGGTCAAACCCGCTGTCTTAGGCAAGCCGTTTCTCGCTAAATCCTTGGTATTACTGGGGTTATTTTAGCTGCTAGGCTGCGCTAGTGCGCACAGAACTGACCAACCGTTAGAAAAATTATTCACAGAAACCTGCCACACCCGCAAGCCATGACAGCAGGTTGCTATCGCCGATTTAGTAAAACCGTTACCATCTTTACCATAAGAAAAATCCCATAAAAATAGATGGATTAGTTCGACTAACCCTAACGTCATCGTCAAAAGTGAGGAGAGATTGTGCGCAAAGTAGTAGCACTTCTAGTTCTTGGAACCCTAAGTTTAACCTCTGCCCATGGCCAAGAGGCCAATGTGGAGCGCGGCCGTGTTGCCTTTACTGCCGAGTGCTCCCGCTGCCACGTGCCGGCAGAAATGGAAGCCCGTCTAAGTGCCCGCTGGCTTGGCCGCAGTGGCGGCGAGCTGTTTGAGCAAATTCGAACCACTATGCCAGCAGAAACTCCTGGCTCGCTGACATCCCAGCAGTATTACGATATCACCGCCTTCATTCTGGCGACTGGCAACGTCACTATTCCCGACGGCTCCATTGGTGTCACTGAGCTAACCGCCTTGGCGATCACTCAAACTGCAGCCATCGTCGATCTCAATGCCAACAAATCCGTACCGTGGTCTCACTTCAACGGCGACGCCAAGGCGACTCGCTATTCGCCGCTGGATCAGATCAATGCCGAGAATGTCGCGACCCTGGAAGTGGCCTGGGCTTTGGATACCGCCCCCTTCGGGCCACGCCCGGAAACCTACAGCGTCACTACCCCGTTAATGGTCAATGGCCGGCTGTATGCCACTGTTGGACCAACCCGCAATGTGGTGGCCTTAGATGCCGCTAGCGGCCAGCTACTTTGGATGTGGCGGCCCGAAGAAGGCAAGCGCTTTGATGACGCCCCGAGAAAAGGCTCTGGCAAAGGTCTGTCTTACTTTCAAGACGGCGAGAATGAAATTATCTTCACCATTACCCCTGGCTACTACTTAGTTGCGCTGGATGCCCGCACCGGCGATCCCTATCCAGGCTTTGGCGCTAACGGCTCGGTAGATCTGCAAGAAGGTTTGCGGCTGGGCATTGGCCGCGACGATTTAGACATCGGCATTTCGTTTCCGCCGCTGGTAGTAGACGGTGTCGTGATTGCTGGGGCGGCTCATTTAGTGGGCATGCGTCCAGTCGCGGCGAGCAATGTCAAAGGCGATATTCGCGGTTTCGATGCTCGCACCGGCGAAAAGCTTTGGACCTTCAAGACCATCCCTGAAAAAGGCGACATCGGCTACGAAACCTGGCTTAACGGCTCCGCTGAATACACCGGCAATGCTGGGGTTTGGTCTGCCATGTCCGCCGATGTAGAGCGCGGCACTGTCTATCTGCCAGTTGAATCAGCCACCGGCGACCGCTATGGCGCTGACCGGCCGGGCAACAATCTATTTTCCAGCTCCACCGTGGCTTTAGACTACAAAACCGGCAAGCGAAAGTGGCACTTCCAAACCACCCACCACGATATTTGGGATTGGGATACACCGGCTGCACCAATCGTAATCGATTTACCAAACGGCACACCCGCGGTGGTACAAACTCTCAAACAGTCCCATTTGTTTATGTTTAACCCAGACAACGGCGAACCTCTATTTCCCGTAGTGGAACGCGCGGTGCCAAAGAGCGATCTGTCAGGCGAGATTACGGCGGCAACTCAGCCCTATCCAGTTAAACCTGCCCCCTATGACAGACAAGGCTTTCAAGCTGATGATCTGGTGGATTTCACCCCCCAGATTCATGCCAAGGCAAAAGCGATAGCAGCAAAATACCGCTTTAGTGAACTCTACACCCCGGCTTCGCGCTATAAAGACCCGAGCGACGGCAGCCTCGGCACTTTACATCTACCCTCCTCAACCGGCGGTTCCAACTGGGAAGGGGCTAGCTATGATCCGGAAACCGGTGTTCTTTATGTCTCTTCTCGCACTGCAACCAGCGTGCTCTCTGTGGTAAACGACCCAGCAGCCTCAAGCATGCAGTTCATTCAAGGCGGCGACGTCACCCCTACGGTAGATGGCATTCCATTGGTGAAGCCTTTGTATGGCCGCATCACTGCTATCGACCTTACTTCGGGCGATCATCTGTGGCAGGTCGCAAATGGCGACACCCCTGACGCAATCAAAAATCATCCGCTGCTGAAAGGTGTGGAGATTGAGCCCACTGGCAAGCCCACTCGCTCTGGCCTAGTGCTAACTAAGTCTTTGCTTTTCTCGACCGAAGGCCCTGGTGGCGACGCGGTGCTGCATGCCCGAGACAAAACCACGGGCGAGTCAATTGCCCGTATTGCCCTGCCAGCATCAGCTACCGGCTTGCCCATGACTTACATGCATGACGGCAAACAGTATCTGGTGGTGACTGTTAGCAACTTTAGAGAGGCAGCAAAAATTGTTGCCTTGACCCTACCGGACTAATTCAGCCTGGTATTGAGTCAACAAAAAAAGCCCGCCCTGAAAAGCGGGCTTTTTTTTATCGACTGCTTGCACTAAACACTGTATTTATATACAGTACTTTTAACAGATAACTAAAGGCATGATTACCCTTGCTTACCACAGGATAATCCAACCATGACCAATAGATGCTGGTGGTGCGGTGAAGACCCAATCTATGTCGCCTACCATGATGAAGAATGGGGCGTTGCGGTGCACGACGAGCGCCTGCTGTTTGAATTTATCTGCTTAGAAGGCCAGCAGGCAGGCCTTAGCTGGATTACCGTGCTTAAAAAACGCGAGCACTACCGGCACTGTTTTAAGAATTTTGACATCGCCAAGTGCGCCAAGCTAACCGATGCCGCGATTGAAAAACACCTGCTCGACACAGGGCTGATTCGCAACCGCCTAAAGCTTTATTCTATTCGCAACAACGCATTGGCTTTTATTGCAGTGCAAAAAGAATTTGGTAGCTTCGACAGCTACATTTGGAGTTTTGTCGGCGGCACGCCTCTAGACGGCAAACGCAAAGACGCCAAGGCGGTGCCAGCGACAACTCAGATAAGCGACGCCATGTCTAAAGATTTAAAAAAACGCGGCTTCAAATTTATTGGCAGCACCATTTGTTATGCGTTTATGCAGGCGGCTGGGTTTGTCAATGACCACACTAGTCATTGTTTTCGCTACAAAGAGTTGAAACACTAAGCTGGAATTAGCCCACAATTATTAAAACTACGTTTACTAAGGCAACTCCACGCCTACTAAAACCACATCGACTCAAATCACATTAAAAAACCAAGAGGAACTTAGAAATGATCGGATACGTCACATTAGGCACCAATGATATGGCCAAAAGCGCCAAATTTTATGATGAGCTATTAGCCCTGCTAGGCGCTAGCCGCTTCATGGAAATGGAAACCTTCATCGCTTGGGCGGTAAATCCTCAGGCCCCAGCGCTTTCGATTACCAAACCCGCCGACGGCAACGCAGCCGGTGTTGGCAATGGTGTGATGGTAGCCCTAGGGGCGGCCGATAAAGCTCAAGTAGATGCTGTGTATGCCAAAGCCCTAGAATTGGGCGGCAAATGCGAAGGCCCTGCTGGGCCCCGCAGCGATAATTTTTACGCAGGGTACTTTCGCGACCTAGACGGCAACAAGCTTAACGTATTCTGCATGACTGCCTAGCAATTTAGGTCACTTTAGCAGCGGCTCTGTATAGGAGCCGCTGCTATTGATTACTGCTACAGACTAGTGATCTTGCGTTCCAGATTATAACTGCGGTCCGTCACGATACTTTCCAGCACAGCAATACGCTCTTTAAGATTTGCGACAGTTTTAACCAGCTCATCAACGTTGTTTGAGTCCACCTCAGACTGCAGGCTGGCAAGTTTAAGACTGGTCGTATTTTTGTATTTATAGTGTTCGGTAATAATGACCAATAGGCTTATTGGTACAAATACCGCCATCATCACCCCAAACAACGTCAAGACTCCACTCATTGGTTTTCCCTCTTAGTTAAGCTGTTAGTTTGTGCTTTTACCGAGCACTTTACTGAATTAACCTTTGTTCAGCGCAAATCGTTCTTGTGCCGACAATCCGCGCTACAAGAGCCTCCAACCAAGCCCTTGGGCTCGGACCCTGTATCAGGGCCTTGTGTTAAGACTTTCTAGTAAGACATCCTAATAAGACTTTTTAATAAGACATTCTAATAAGACATTTAGCAAGAACCGCACCACAATTTAAAGTATTAGATATCAATAAGTTATGAGAAAGCCCGTTCGCTCATTAGCCAATCTGACGAATTTTTGAGGTGTAGCTTAATTTCTAGGAAGCGAATCTTGGTTGCTGCTTGTGTTTTTTATGGCGCAATCGGCATAAGTGGGGGTTAATTAGAACGTTTAAACAATCGACGCCTTTGAGCAAACTTAGCTAGGCTGATGACTAACCCAAGCCTTTAACCGCTAGCCGCTTGTTAACTAGCACCGAGCAGGCCAACTGCACTAACCTCTTTTTAGCTCTCAGGCGGGCCTAGGCCTCTTCCTCTAACATATGCTGTGCGTAGGCAATGGAATTCATTTCCTGGGCTCGATTACCAAACACGATTTTATGCAAGGTATCTGTCACCGTGTCTTGAAAATCATCGGCGTGGAGATAAGCAGAAACGAATCCGCCGGTAGGGTCCAGTGCTAACTGTTTTAAATCGTGGCGATGGTCTTCGGTAATCATGACGATAGGGGTCGCTGCGCGCAGTGGACTGCGGGCTTCTTCCTCCCGCAGCTTAAACAGCAGTTGATCACGGCGTTTTTTGTGGCTGTTCCAGCCGGTTATAACACAGGAAATTCTGTTGGTTAGTAGGCCAAAGCCTCGGTTGTACTGTTTTAGCGCCTCTCGCGCGTTGGCCTCGTTATAGGTGTTTATAGTTGTGTACAAACCCGTATGGCCAATTAGCTGCGCGCACTCATCCACCAATGCGTTGTTGAGATCGTACAAAAGAATTACCGGTTTAAAACTCATGGTTTCACCTTGAGTTTCGCGTCAATTAGACTGCGCGAAACACCACGTTAGCTGAGATTTCATCTCTTGTTGTTTTTGTTTTATTGGCTGGAACAGCGGTGTCCTCATAGCCAAAGCTAATTCCAAATAGGATCTTAGTTTCGTCTGTTATGTCAAAGGCGTCTCTGACTAAATCGGGATAGTTGCGCATGGTTCCCATCGGGCAGCTTTGTAAGCCAAAAGCCAGCATAGTAAGCATTAGGTTTTGGGCATACATGCCAACATCCAAAGCCACAGTGGTGCCAAAGTTCGGGTTCATGCCCAAAAAAGCAATATAGGGCGCATCGAAGAATTCAAAATTTCGCAGCACGGCATGCATGCGACCTTCTTTATCACCCCGCTCTATCCCCATGTTGCTATACAGCGCCACTGCACATTCCACTTGGCGTTTGCGGTACTCGCCTTCAAAGTCGCCACGGTAAGGGTAGTCCGGATTGGGTGTCACGCCAGAGGCTGTCATATCAACCATACTCTGCTTAAGACGATCTTTTAGTGCACCCGATGCCACATACACTTTCCAAGGCTGCACATTGCAGTTGCTTGGAGCTTGGTTGGCGATATCAAAAATACGATTCAGGATCGGCTGGGGCACTTCTTTATCCAGATAGCCTCGCACCGACCGCCGTTGATAAATAGCATCAATCAGGCCCAACTCGGGGTCGACAACCTCCTCCTCAAAACTTTCCACATCCAACCCTAAATCATTCATACCACACCCTAGGACAAAGCCTTTATTAATCACTCGCTAAGTAAGCAAACGCCCGCCATCAACATCTATGGTTGTGCCTGTCACAAACTTATTCTGCATTACAAACAGTATACCCTCGGCGACTTCTTCTGGCGTACCAGCCCGCTTTATCAGATGTGACTGGGTCATTGCCGCCAAAGTTTCTGCTTTCTTCTCGCCAAAATGATCAAACATTGGCGTGTTTATAGTACCTGGAGACACCACGTTCACCCTTATCGGCGCCATTTCTACCGCAAGGCAGCGCACCATGTTCTCCACCGATGCTCCGACACAGCTAAGAGGCGATTGGCCTACTGCCACTTTGCGTGCGGGCGATCCGCTTACTAGAGTCACTGCCCCATCTTTTGCCAAGTAAGGAGCGCCGGTACGCACTACTTTGCCATACCCCCATAGTTTGTCATAAGCCGCCTTGAACTGCTCTTCGGTTTGTTCGAGGAATGGTTTCAGCGTCCGCTCACCGCCAACTGCGGCTGACACCAAATGATCAATCGTGCCCACCTCTTCAAAGATCGCCTTAAGTTGCTCTGCGTTGTGAGTATCTGCCTGTCTAACTTCGAAGCTACCCTTGGCGATGGCTTTGGCATTGTCGATATGCGCCTGCGATCTACCCGCCACCCAGACTTTAGCCCCCGCGGCTACAGCCGCCTGCGCAGCGGCCAGACCGATGCCCGCAGTGCCCCCAATTATTACGACATTTTTACCTGTTAGATTGCTTCCAGCCATTGTTCTCTCCTACTAGTTATGGGCCCGTGTTAAAAACTCGCCCTGGGTTAAGTATGTTGTTTGGGTCCAGTGTTGCCTTCAGCGTTTTCATCAGAGCCAACTCGGGCTGAGTTTTACTGTAGGACAAAAATTGTTTTTTCATGATGCCGATGCCATGCTCAGCGGATATTGAACCACCCAATTCTTTAATTAGACCATAAATAGTTTCATCGATCTCTTGGTGCAGCTGTTCAGTTTGTGGCCCAACGCTAATCACAATATGAACATTGCCATCGCCAATGTGGCCGAACAATCCTAATACCGCCGCGGGCCATTTTAACCGCAAGCGGGCTTCAACTTCCTCACCAAAATACCCCATATCGACAACGTTCAAACTCACGTCATAAGTGTGCATAGGGCCAACCCCTAAGGACACTTCTGCGGCCGAATCTCGAACAGTCCATAGACTCTTTATTTTTGCTGCAGTATCTGCAACCACGGCATCTTTTACCAAGCCTTTAGCCGAGGCACTGGACAGACAATCTAAGAACAAGGTTTTATCATTGTCGTCGTCGGTACCCATAATTTCGATCAATACATAAAAATCATAGCTCACGGGCAGCGGCACGCTAACATAAGGGATGTGGGTGTCGATTAGTGTGTAAGAGTTTTTCCAGATCACTTCGAAGGCAGTGAGGTTAGAGCCTAAACTTGCTTGGCTATGGATCAGTAAATCGGCCACACATTGAAAACTATCCACCCCACACATGGCCACGATTTGACTGGATGGTTTTTGAGACAGTTTGAGAACCGCACGGGTAATGACCCCCAAGGTGCCTTCGCTGCCAATAAACAGCTGCTTTAAGTCATAGCCGGTATTGTTTTTACGAAGTTTGTGCAAACCATCAATGACTGTGCCGTCAGCCAACACTACTTCTAGCCCTAGCACCAGGTCTCTTGTCATTCCGTAACGAATAACCCGGTTACCCCCGGCATTGGTCGATAAATTGCCACCGATAGTACAGCTACCACGAGCACCTAAGTCCAGAGGAAACAAAAGTCCTTTAGAGTCGGCTTGATCTTGAATGGTTTGAAGCGCAGCGCCGGCCTCTACCGTCATGGTACTGGTGTAGGGGTCAATCTCAAGGATGTCGCGCATCCGCTCGAAGCTCAGTGATAGCTCACCTTTCAGCGGAGCCGCCGCAGACACCAAGCCAGTCATGCCGCCTTGGGGCGCAACAGGCTGGCCGGCTTTATTGCAGGCTGCCAGAATTTTAGAGACTTCAGCCGTGTTCGCTGGCCTGAGCAATAGTTGGGGAGGAATCGCCCTGGCGCCCATCCAATCTTGAAAATTACGCGCATCAATATCATCACCCTCGCGCCAGCCAGCGGGTCCAACGATTGCCTTCAATTGATTGATTAATTCTGCAGATGCCATTGGTCTGAAAGTGTTATTGTTATAGGGCAGGGAAACAATGGTAGCACAAACCAGATGCAGTGCAGATTTGAGCATCCCTAAAATGCTAGACTCATCCTAATACCGCCAAAAAACCCAATCCAGCCCCGTAAAATCAACAACTTGGAGAGCCTCTATGAATAAACTATTTATTGCTACAACCCTAGTGTTAGCACTGAGCAACTGCAGCAGTTCATGGGTTCAACTTACAATCGAGGGCGAAGGGGTCATCCAGCTTCCTTTAGCCAGCGCCAGCAATTGCACTCGCATCGGCAGCACTCGCTCTTCGACACTCAACAAGATGCTTTTTCTCGACCGTAATCGGGTTCGTTTAGAGCTAGAACTGGTAACCTTAGCGCGCAATGAAGCAGGCACTATGGGCGGTGACGCCGTGGTCGCCGAATCTGCTATCGCCGATGGCCAACAGCGATTTGGCGTCTATCGCTGCTAGGCTGTCTCGCCTTAACTGACGCTTGCCACGGCCAACCTCGGATGTTGCACGCTTTTTCGGCTGGCAATTCTCCCGGCTGGATAAACTTTTTCAGGGGGTAGTTAAGAAAGTTAACGTCTAAAATGAGTCGACGGCCTACCCGAAGAATAACAAGCCTAGGGTATGGCTGTTGCCAAGACCAAGCTTTTACTAAGCGCTGGTATCGCTGCCAAGGATTAAAAGACTGCGGGAATGCTTGGGGTAATGCTTGCCCAGCTGGGCTTGCACTAAGTAGTTACGAGCAAGCGACGGCGCCTTATACAGCGCCTTACAAAACAGCTTAGTCTTGCCCCAGCTAACTCGCCTAAGCTAAAGCTTCGGCAACTAGTTGCGGCGTGTACAACGACAAGTGACCGCTAGTGCACCTTGGTTTTATTGTAGCGTTTGCTGCCGATGCTAAAACTTAATCGGCCTTTCGAAAATTTCTTTATCAAACTCACCTTCCCAATTGGCTACCGCTGTGGCGACCGATAAATCACCGCCTATATTGACCGCTGTGCGGAGCATGTCTAGAGGCCTATCAAAGGGAATAATGAAGCCGATTACTACAGCAATCTGTTCTGGCGACATACCAAACGTACTCATCACAGCCGACATTAGAAATAAAGAGGCACCCGGCACCGACGCCGTACCAACAGACACTACAGTGGTGGCCCCTGCCATAACCACATAGTCAAAAAAGCCCAGTTCGATATTAAATGCCTGTGCAGCAAACACCGACACTATGCCAACATAAAGCGCCGTGCCGTCCATATTAATCGTGGCACCAAGGGGTAAAACCGTAGAGGCTACCACCGGCTTAATCCCTAAATTCTCTTCCGCAACAGACATCGTCACAGGCAGTGTCGCCGAGCTCGAGGATGTGGAAAACGCCACTAGCATGGCATCTCGCGCGCCCCTGAAAAACATGATTGGCGATAGCCCCAGCATGCCTTTCATAATGATTAGGCCGTGCACTACGATCATGTGAACTACGCAAGAAACCAGCACCGCTAAAGCGAGGGTGACAACATCCAATAGCGCCGCCACGCCCTGCGTTCCAGCGACAACCGCGATAAGGGCAAACACACCAAAAGGCGCCACTTCCATTATCCAGTGGGTAATCTTGATCATCATATCCGAAGAGGCGTGCATCAAATCGGCAACTGGCTTACCTTTATCACCTATCGTTAACAGGCTAACGCCCACTAGTAACGCAAAGAAAATAACCGCTAGGATATTCCCTTCCGCCAAGGCGGCTATAGGATTAACGGGAATAATACTGATGAGCCTTTCAGACAGAGGTATTGCTACCTGCAACTCTCCCGGCACCGCCGCCGACAAATCTACCCCAGCGCCGGGCTGCAGGATAACCGCCATCGCCAAGCCTATAACAATAGCCCCTAAGGTTGTTGCCATATAGATCGCCAGGGTCTTGACCCCCAGTGACCCTAACTTGCTTGGATCCCCCATAGAGACCACGCCTGAAACCAAAGTCACAAACACCAAGGGGACAACAACCATTCTTATTAGTCGCATAAATACATCGCCTATCCAGGCGATGTTCTCAGAACCGGGACCCCATACCATGCCAACGATAACCCCTACAACGAGAGCGGCTAATATTCGTTTCCAAAGGGCTATTTCAAACCAGAATCGCAACATGTATTACCTCGTGAGGGAGAGCATTGCTCAAGCTGCAACAGCAGCCTGCAAGTGTCTTGTTTTTTTACTTGCTAGGAGACTATAGAAATTCATTCCATTGTTCCAGCACAAACCGAGGGATTGCCCAGAACATCGATGCTGAACAGGTAGCAAGGCCCTCCACCTTTTTGGCCCGGCTTGAGAGAACCCGAAGAAATTGTTTTTCTACGCAGCTACCGATGCCGTGTTATGCCGGCAATTGATCTAGCTCGATGATGGCGGCAGCCTCATGGCGATGCAGCAGCTTAATGGCTTTTTTATCTTGGATGAAATTTCCCCTCGCAGAAAATCTATCGATACTCGCCACTGTGAGTAGCTCACCCATCAGGGGTTTATCAGCAGAAAGTGCGTTGGTGGCACCATCAACTCTCGTATCCCTGCCACCTTGGAAGACAAAACTCTTGAGCAGGCTATTGGGTCAAACATGACCCTTGAGAAGTAATCGATCATGCTATGTGACAATCCAGGCATGATCAAAGAATCATTAGGAATTCTCAGAGCAAGAGGCTTTCGTAAAAACCTCCGCCGAACTCCAAGACAACCCATCTGCGAGGCTTATTGGTAGCCCGCCGGCGCTCTGCGTGCCTTGGTGAGCTGCTCAAATTGCACCCCGATATCGATCAACTCCTGCTCCTGAAATGAAGGCGCTATAAATGTGATACCGATTGGTCTGCCGTTGTCTTCATACCCCGCCGGAATAGTCAGCGCTGGGTAATTCGCCAAAGCCGCAACCCCTGCGTTGCGACTATTCAGTGACACCAGCACGTCTAAACTACCGGCTGCGAACACTGAATCTAGATAATCACCGGCCTGATCCTGCAAAGCCATACGCAGGCTTTCCAGCTGATCGGCTGTATAGTTAAGATCTACCATCATATCCACCAGCGCCTGACCATAGGGAGCGCGCGCCTCAAGATCAGCGTTGTTAAATGCCTGCAGCGCCTTGATGGAATCAAGTGCTAGCGCCGAGTTGCCATGAACTTCCAAATAAAGCGCCAAGTCTCTTACCATTTCGGCGCCTAAAAATTCATCAAAATTAGTCAGCGTTGGTGGGGCAAAATCGATCGCGATAATTTCAGCTCCAGCCTGAGTTAGTGCCGCAATGGAGCTGGAATACACAGCCTCTTCGAGGAGGTTATTGAGCACACCCAGCCGTTTCCCAGCGAGGCTTGACTGCCGAATTTCGAGTTTGAGATCATCTGCTAGCAGTGGCATTGCCAGATCAGCCGCGTCATAACCTGCCATGGCATTGAACAAGGTAACTGCGTCGGCCACCGATTTTGCCATCGGCCCAGCCGTATCCAGAGTCGCCGAAATTGGCACAATACCAGTACGGCTTAAACTGCCGGTGGTAGGCTTCAAGCCCACTAAGGAATTGGCGCTTGAGGGCGAGAGTATCGAGCCCGAGGTTTCAGAACCAACTGCCGCTGCCGCAAAGTTGGCCGCTACTGCTGCGCCGCTGCCAGCGCTTGAACCACCGGTGCCAAAGACCAATCTGCCATAGGGATTGAGAGTCTGACCGCCAAGCGCACTGTAACCGGAGGGACAGCCATCACAGAAAAAATAGGCCCACTCACTCAAGTTTGCCTTACCAAGAATAATTGCCCCGCTATTGTGCAGCTGCTGAGCAAGAAACGCGTTGTCTGTATAGTTGTTAGCCAAGGCCACAGCACCCGCAGTAGTCGGCATTCCCGCCACGCCGATGTTATCTTTTAGCAGAACAGGAATTCCGAACAGTGAGCCAGCTGGGACTGACCGCCCTGCCTCGCGCTGGGCATCTAGTTCCGCAGCTCTAGCTATAGCACTCGGATTCAAAGCGATAACGCCATTGATAAAGCGAGTGTTATCGGATTCGATTTCACGAATGCGGTAAATGTAAAAACGAGTCAGCTGGGTGTAGCTAAACTGGCCTTCGGCCACTGCCGCCTGCAGCTGGGCAATAGTCTTATCCAACACCAGGGGTTTGAGCGCGGCATACTGCGGCTGAGAAAAATTCCCTAGCTGATCTACCAATGGCTGCCAAAGAGCCTGCTTGTCGGTAACCCGAGACTGGATCAGCTGATAGTGCATGCTGTCACTATCTAACTGGGATAGTGTGGCAATATCAGCGCTTTCACTGTAATCGGGCGGGAAGTTTTCAGCGGCCAGCACCGACGCGTTGACACTGAGGATTAAAAAGGCGGCGAACGCCGTTAACTGCATGGAATTCTTCATAGGTAAACTGTCTTTTTGGTGGCTGTAAACGAAAGTGACAAGGCGTATCATAAGCTGCAACCTACTGCAGCTCAACTAGCCCAGCGCCAAGACTGTTTGCCCAACCTGTGGACCGGTCGCGAAGTATCATGGTGACATTGCGTTGTTAGACAATTATGTGGCCGGACCCGATGCGGACAATCTAGTGTGAGCCTTCGACAAAAACGCCTATCTCGCACAAAACTAGGAAAGTTTCAGCATGTTAAAGGTATCGCCCACCTCCCACTGGAGCCCAGCCCACGATCAAGCGAAGCCTACACGGGCAGGATTGCCATAGGATTTTGGTCAGCTTTTACTTACAATAGGAGATAGAATTTAGAGCCCGCGCAGGCCTCTCCGATCTGGATACTCTCTGGATAGAAATCAGCACCTAGACACAATAGTGTGGCCTTGGCGGGGGTCTATTGAACTAAGACATTGCAATCGCCGTAGCAAGACTTGACAAGACACGCATTCGAGAAACTTCTCCAAACGGGAACCTCATAATGATTAACAGTTTTACATTTTTCGATCGCAAGTTCGCAGCGACTGCTGCGCTCTTGGTGTTTTTAGCTGCCTGCAGCGACCAGCAGGCCCCCCAAAGTGAGAATGTAGCAGCTCCCGACGAAACCTCATCCAGCGGCTATCGCCAGATAAATACACCCAGCGCCGATGATCCCCTCGATGCTGCAATTTACGAATTGGACAATGGCCTGCGAGTTTACCTCACTGAAAACCATGAAGAGCCTCGCTTCTACGCTGAAATCGCGGTACGCGCTGGTTCCAAGCATGACCCAGCCGATGGCACGGGCCTGGCCCACTACCTAGAGCACCTGTTATTTAAGGGCAATCAGCAGATGGGCACCTTAGACTATGCCGCTGAAAAACCACACCTTGACCGTATCGTTGAGCTGTATGAGCAACACTTTTCCGAAACCGACGAGGCTGTGCGCGCCGATATCTATGCGCAGATCAACCGAGAAGCTCAGCTAGCCGCACAATACTCCATACCCAATGAGCTTACCCAGGTGTTCAATGCGATGGGCGGCACTGATTTAAATGCCCATACCTCCAACGAAGAAACTGTCTACAAAATAGGGTTACCTGCAAACCGACTAACCCAGTGGGCAGAATTAGAATCCAATCGCTTTGTTGATCCTGTGTTCAGGCTGTTTCATACCGAGCTTGAGATCGTCTACGAAGAGAAAAATCGAACCTTGGATAACGGCGCGCGAATTATCAATACCGCCGTGCTCGACCTCATGTTCAAACAACATCCCTACGGTCAGCAGCCTACAATAGGAACCGTCGATCATCTAAAAAACCCATCGCTGGTCTACATTCAAGACTATTTTGACACTTATTATGTCCCCAACAACATGGCCATTTTTATCAGCGGCGATATCAACCCAGAAGAGACTATCGAGCTTATCGCCGACAAATTCTCCCATTGGGAAAGCAAGCCGCTGCCGGAGATTGGGCCTTGGCAAGAAGCCCCGCTGGTGGGTGCAGAAAGACGTACAGTAAAGTACCCCGGTGAAGAGCAGGTGCAAATTTCATTTCGAACCGCCGCCAACAGCAACGCTGACCGCGAAGCGCTTGTTCTGGTGGATATGATTCTCGACAATGCCACTGCTGGGCTTATCAATCTAAACCTCAACCAGCAGCAGCTGGTAGCCAGCGCCGGCTCCTACCCGATGTTTTTAAACGATGCTGGCACCCAGACCCTGTGGGGCTCACCAAAGCAAGATCAAACCTTGGAAGAGGTTGAACAGCTTTTGCTTGCGCAGCTTGAAATTGTCAAAGCCGGCGATTTTGAAGAATGGATTATTCCTGCAATCGTCAATGATTTTAAGAAAAATGAAACTGCCGCGCTGGAATTCAATACCGCACGGGTTGCCATGATGCGTCAGTCCTTCATCAATGGTGAAGAATGGGAGCATGCCTATTCTGAATTTGATCGAATGGAAATACTCACCAAACAAGACGTGGTCGCTGTCGCGAATAAATATTTTAGCGATGACTATGTCGCTGTTAACCGCATAGACGAGCAGGCGGAACTGCCCGTAGTGGCCAAACCAAAGATTGACCCTATCCCCATAGATCCAGCACGCCAGTCTGAATTTGCCATGGCTGTGTTAGCCATGACCTACGACCAGATCGAGCCAACTTTTGTTGACCCCGAAAAAGACTATCGAGTCATTGAATTTGCTGAGGGCGTGTCTTTGTATTATGCGCCCAACCCTCTCAACGATCTTTTTACCTTTTCGGTAGGTATCGAAGTAGGCACCGAGAGCAATGAAAAACTAAGCTTGGCCGCCGCCTTGATGGATGTCGCCGGCACCCAAAGCATGGACAACGAAACCTTGCAAAAGCAGTGGTATCGTATGGGCACCCAATTTAATTTTGGGGCGGGTGAAAATTCAGCTGGGTTCTCTCTTAGCGGATTAGACGATGAATTTGAAAACAGTGTGGATTTAATGATGGACGTTATCCAAACTCCAGCCACAGATGAACAAACACTCGAAACCCTCAAAGGCATTTTAATTAAGTCACGTGAGGACCGTAAAAATTCACCGCCGGCGATAGCTCAGGCGCTGACGCTTTACAACAGATATGGTGAAGAATCCCCCCTTCTAGAGGCGATGACCAACCAAGAAATTCAGGCGACCACTTTGGATGAGCTAATTACTCTGCCTGCCCAGCTGTTAGAGTACAAGCACATTATTGCCTACACCGGTTCAAAACCGTTGGAAGAAGTCATCAGCGTATTGCGTGAGCACTATGTGCTGAACGACGAGTTGAAAGACACGCCACCTTACCGGTTTAGAACAGCACGCGAAGTGAGCGAAACTGAAATTTTAGTGGTGGATCAAAAAGCTGCCCAGGCTCAAGTACGGATTGAGTTCCCCGATGGCGAGTTTTCTGAGCAGGACAGCGCTATCGCGTCGGCGTATAACACCTATTTTGGCAACGGCATGTCTAGCATCGTGTTTCAGGAACTGCGCGAGGCTCGGGCTTTAGCCTACTCCGCTTATGCGGCCTACTCCCAGGGTGGCCGTGCTAATGCGCAAAACCTTATGATTGGCGCCATTGGCAGCCAGACCGATAAAACAGTGGATGCGCTGACTGCGTTTTTAGACCTGATGGAAAATATGCCTCAGTCTGAGCCGCGATTTGAAGAAAGCATCAATTCACTCGTTAATCGTTACCGCACCTCGAAGCTAAACTTCCGTGAAGTCATAGGCGCTGTAAGAGGCTGGGAACAGTTGGAGCTTGAAGGCGACCCAAGAAAGCAGCGTTATGAAGCGCTGCAAAGTGCAACCCTTGCCGACATGATTCAATTTCAAGAACAGCACGTCAAAGATAGGCCGAAAATAATTTCTATTGTTGGGGATCTATCTATCATTGATATTGCGGAACTCGAACAATTTGGAACGGTCAAACAGGTTCAAGTTAGCGACTTGTTCGTCGATTAATCCAAGCTCACTTCGCCAAGGGAAGTCTCTTCCTTGGCGAAGCGCTTTGAGGCTGCACCCCGTTAAGGGCCACAGCGCCTGAGTTAACCCATGACCAGCACTGCCCGCGCATTAGCCCTTTCGGCCAAAAACATTAACAAGCGTTTTGGCGATTTTCATGTATTGAAAAATTTGTCATTGGAGATAGAACTAGGCTCTATTCATGGCATTGTTGGGCTGAACGGCTCTGGCAAAACCACCTCATTAGACTGCCTGTTAGGCCTGCAGTCACTCGATAGCGGAACAATCTCGGTCTTGGGATTAGAGCCTGCAAATTTATATCAAGCCCAAGGCAATGTGGTGGCTATATTTGACAGCCCCAGCCTCAATCCAAACCTGACTGTCAGACAAACTCTACGCCACGCTTTGTTATTATGCCCCGCCCCTGCCCGAACTCCGGCTGAGGTCGAAGTGCTGTTGGGGATCGAACGCTTTAGTCATTTCCGCC
>JBLGBD010000029.1:0-28886 GCA_047617585.1 Pseudohongiellaceae bacterium
GCTGCGGGATAATGCGTTGTCCAAAGCGCGCTTCGAATTTCGATGGGAAGACCAGTTTAACTTAGACTTGGATCCTGATACGACCCGAAAGTTTCATGATGCGACTTTGCCTAAACAGTCAGGCAAAGTTGCGCATTTTTGCTGTATGTGTGGGCCTAAGTTCTGCTCAATGAAAATATCCTAGGAAGTCAGGGACTACGCAGCAGCTAAAGAGTTGTCCGACGTTGAGGCTGCTTTAAGCAGCGTCATGGAAGAAAAAGCCCAACAGTACAATACCAAAGGCCGCCAGCTCTACTCCAAAGTTTAATAGCAGAATCAAAAGGGTCAGAGCAACTTGAAAATATCAAGTTACTCTGACCCTTTTGATTCTTGGGCCCCAAATTCTTGATCTGTCAATTCGGGTTTGATTCTAGAGTAAGCCGCTATCGATGTACTCATCTAGAGTCTGCAAGCAAGAATGTGCGAGGGTCTTGCAGCGTGCTGGCGACCAGCCGGTTATAGGGTCAGGTGTCGCAGTTGTATCTTTAAACGGCATTTCCAAGGTCATCGCTAAACATCCAGTAAGCGATGCAACTTGTGCGGTGCTCATGGATAGATTGGCAGTGCCAGGGCTTTTCGCCGGATAGCCTACTTTTGTTTGAAAGTCGGGGTCTATTTCTGCTAAGCGATTCTTATAAAAATCAAGCCGCGCTTGCTGTGCAGGCCCCCAGTCGGCTAAGCCTTCGGTGCCGGCAATAAAGCAATAGGGCAATGATTCATCGCCGTGTGCGTCCAAGAAAAAATCAGCGCCAATAGCCTTGATTGCCTCTTTCACTAAATAAACTTCAGGACTGGCGGAGAGGGTTGGTTCAATCCATTCGCGGTTTAAGTTTTTGCCCGCAGCATTGGTCCTTAAATGACCGCGCCGACTTCCGTCGGGGTTCATGTTGGGGACAAGATAAATATCACACTGCTGCAAAAGTTTTGCCGTTAGAGGGTCCGATACATCCAATAGCTTTTCAATGCAACCTTCCATCCACCACTCGGCCATTGTTTCGCCGGGGTGCTGTCGGGCAATGACCCAGCAGGTTTTCTTTTTTTTGTCCTCACGGCCATCACTAAAAACCACAAGGTCTATATCTTGCCCATCTAAGCTCTTACCCAACACTTTGTGTTGGCAATGGGGCGCAAGTTGACTCGCCGACACAAGGTCAAGGTGCCGCTCCATTGAATAAGGAGCAAAGTAGGCAAAGAATACCGAGTCGTGTTCTGGCGTGAACTGAAGTGTCAAAATACCGTCTTGTAGCGAGGTTGGATGGCGCAGCCAATTGACCCGGTCGTAGGAGTAAACAATGTTGTAGTTTTCAAATCCTGGGGGATAAGCTGCGCCTCTGGCGTTAACAATGTTTAGCGTACAGGGCTCTCTTTTGGCGCCGCTAAGACGAAAATAGAACCATTGGTAGAATTCAGATTGATTGTCATGGCGTATCTTTAGTTGAATGTTTCCGGTGTCTGTAGCTGTTACTACCTCTATATTGCCGCCATCAAAGTCTTGACTAATTTGCACGATTTACATTTCCAGCTTGGATGATGAATTACTTACTAGTATGACTTTGTCACCGAGTATTTGCTATGATTGACGCCCGTTTTTTCCCAGTAATGAGATTAGTCATGAATTCCGCAACTGAAAACCTAAATATAGCTTCTAACGATGCGCTAATGACGCCTGAACAGTTGAAGGCCGAGCTTCCCCTTGATGGAGACACACTAGTCGCCGTCAAGGAAGCACGAGACACTATATTTTCGATTCTGGACCGAAAAGACCCTAGACTCTTTATTGTAGTTGGCCCGTGCTCAATCCACGACCCTCAAGCGGCTCTGGATTACGCTCGTCGGCTGAAAGAGCTTTCGGCAAAGGTGGCAGATACTCTCTATTTGGTCATGCGGGTGTATTTCGAAAAGCCGCGCACCTCCATCGGCTGGAAGGGGCTTATCAATGACCCTTATATGGACGATTCGTTTAAAATAGAAGAAGGTCTGAGGCTTGGTCGAAAGCTTCTATTAGACATCGTTGAATTAGGTGTACCGACTTCATCCGAGGCCTTAGATCCTATTTCGCCCCAATACCTACAGGACATTATTGCCTGGTCGGCAATTGGCGCTCGCACTACGGAATCGCAAACCCACCGAGAAATGTCGTCGGGTCTGTCATCTGCGGTTGGTTTTAAAAATGGCACGGATGGTGGACTCACTGTAGCTGTCAATGCCATGCAATCTGTGTCCAGCCCGCATCGATTCTTGGGAATAAATGAGTCTGGCCAAGTGTCCGTAGTGACTACTAAGGGTAACCGCTACGCTCACGTGGTTCTACGCGGAGGGGCTAAGGGGCCAAATTACGATTCCGTGAATGTGGCTCAGTGTGAAAAGGCGTTGGCAGACGGCGGTGTGAGCCGCAACATTATGATCGATTGCAGTCACGCCAATTCTAGCAAAGACCCCGACGTCCAGCCGTTAGTGCTTAAAGACCTTACCCACCAAATACTCGAAGGCAATACGTCAATTATTGGCGCTATGCTTGAAGGCAATATCAACCACGGCAATCAGTCCATACCAAAAGACCTATCACAGTTGAAATACGGCGTTTCGGTTACCGATGCGTGCATGGACTGGGAGTCAACCGAGAGAGCTATCTTGGAGATGGCAGATAAATTGAAAGCCATTTTGCCAAACCGAGCGTCTGCTTAAAAGCCCGAGCCAGGTTGCTTTAAGAACTCTACCTCGTCAGGAGTAGAGTCTCTGTTAAGAATTGCATTTCGGTGGGGATAGCGGCCAAACCGATCGATGATAAGTTTGTGCTTTAACTCAAAATTGTAATTGTCCTCCAGACCGGGTTGATCAAAAAGAAACAGCGCTAACTCGTGAATCTCCCTGGATTCACTGTGCATAAAAGGCATATAAAGAAAGGCTTTTTGTGTTGGCTCAAGCTCTGCGTCCAGTTTGCGACGTACGGCTTCTTGGGCGAGCACTAAGGCGAGAGTGTCATAGGCAAACGCGTTGTTTGAATCCCTGAACATATTGCGGGAAAACTGGTCAAGCACAATGACTTCAGCCAACGCATCCAGTGGGTGGTCTCGCCATTTATAGAGTAACCCATCAGCTGCTCTGTCATGGGTTTTGGAAAATTTGCTGCGAATCAATTCGTCGAAGTCTGGGTCTTTTGTGAATCTCTGTTTAGGTTCAATATCTTCGAACCAAAATTTTATAACCTCGGTGGCTGACATGGCGAAAAGCTCCTAGAAAGTTGCGGTCTAATTAATTGTATCGTCCGCGGTCACAACTCTCTAAAGGGCGCACTTTAAATCAGTCCTGCATCAAGCCGTATTTGAATAGGCAATGGTGAGGGTTTCTACTTCTCGGCGGCCTAGGCTAATCCATTTTTGTACAAAAGGATTGTCCAATAGGGTTTGCATATAGGTTCTTGCCTCCTCGCTCAGCTGAGCATCGTATGAGTCGAATCTAATCGCCATAGGTGCAAACATGCAATCAGCGATAGAAAAACGGCCAAATAAATAATTACCGTTTTCACCGAAACTATGTCGGCAGCAGCTCCAAATAGCGTCGATTCGAGCAATCTGATCCCTCACTTCTTCGGATGTAGCAAGAGGGTAAGATGCTTTACAGTTCATTGGCCATTGCTCTTTGAGTTGGCGAAACTCTGAGTGTGCCTCCGCTGAAACGGAGCGAGCATTCGCACGGCGTTTCGCGCTTAGCGGCCAGGCCACCCCGCCAAGAATTTCTTCATTGATATGCTCGCAAATGGATAAGGAATCCCATACGTTAATATCTTTATGCAAAAGCACAGGCACCCGCAGTGAAGGAGAATAAGGCCCGAGTTTTTCTGCTGTGTTATCTTGATAAAGCTTGATGAAAATCTCATCAAATTCCACATCGTACATTTTCAACATCAACCAGGGCACAAGAGACCACGAGGAGTAATTCTTGTCGCCAATTACGAGTCTAATTTTTTTCATTGCCTTAACTCCGCTTTTTTGATTTATTAACGATCGTCATTTAAGCTTGTTACTGCCTGATCATTACTGTCGCGCAATCTGACAATCACTTTGCGGTCGAAGAAATCAGCTTCAGAGCTTTGAACTGCATCTACAGGCTTGGTTTCGCCGTAGGCGATGGTAGTTATGTCAGCGTTTGAGATTCCAAGGGTATTGAAGAAAACCCTTACCGCGTCGGTTCTTTGTTTAGAAAGTTTAAGGTTAGCAGTGGCATCTCCGTTACGGTCCGCATAGCCTATTATTTCAACCCGGGTGCCGGGCACTGCTTTAACTAGCTTGCCAAACCCTGCAAGCTGGTCTTGATAATGGGACTCGACTAGGTTTGAACCGGTGCGAAAATGCAGTGAAATAGCAGTGTTTCCGCAGCAAAGCGAAAGCGGACTTGCGCTGTACGCCACATCCATGACACCGAGCTTGGCGCCTTTGACAGTGCCCAGCTGACGTTGTGCTGCCACATACAGGGCGCTGATTTTGGCGGATTCTTGTTTTACCTGTGCCAACTCAGAACGGCTTTGGGCCAAACTAAGCTGCACGCCTGAGAGTTCTTGCTTGGCATGCCAGTTGTCGCCAAACAGGGCGCCTAAGGCTCCGCCTACAATGGCCCCCGGAGGGCCGCCCGCTAAAGCGCCTAATACCAGGCCGCTAATGACGGCCGTAGTTTCTTCAGCGGTCGAGGCATTACCGCTGTAATTGGCTTTTTCCGTTGCGCCGTAAGAGTGAGTAGCTACGGCTGCGCACACGATGAGGGATGAAATTAATTTAAGCATGACTTTTTTCCTGATTCGGTTGTCAAAAGTAGTTAGATGAAGATGATGCGGCCCGGCAATGCCAAGCGGTTTATCTTGAAGGGTATTTAACCTAAACTTTGTAGCTTGGCGATGGGTGCAAAAAGGCGATGTGCTGATTAAATATGGCAAAATTGTGGCAATTGCACAGGGTTGGGAACCAAGACCCGCCAAAAGTCGTCAAATACACTATAGTCCGGCCACTTTACTGGTTTCCCATCAACTACTTAGGCGAACCAATCAGATGAGCAGAAGAATAGCGATAGTCGAAGATGAAACCGCAATCCGGGAAAATTATGCGGATGTTCTCCGTAAACAAGGGTATGAGGTCAATACTTACGCCAACCGTAAAGACGCCATGGCAGCCTTTGATTTGCGCTTACCTAACTTGGCCATAATCGATATTGGCTTAGAGGAAGAGATTGATGGTGGGTTCAAACTCTGTCAGGCGCTGCGCTCCTTATCTGATACTTTACCGATTATTTTCCTTACTGCGCGGGATAACGATTTTGATACCGTGAGTGGCCTGCGTATGGGCGCTGATGATTACTTAACTAAAGACATTAGCCTGCCCCACCTTTCTGCCCGCATCGCCGCCCTATTTCGTCGCCTGGACGTACTTGATCAGCCGCCGTCGCCCGAGAATCAATTGCAGCGGGATAAGCTGTCTCTAGACATTGGCAGGCTAACGGTGCAGTGGGAAAACCAAGCTGTGCCTTTGACTGTGACCGAGTTTTGGATGGTGCATGCACTGGCAAAATTTCCGGGCCACGTTAAGAGTCGCCAAATATTAATGCAAGAGTCAAAAATTTTTGTAGATGGCAGTACTATCACCTCCCACATCAAGCGTATTCGTAAAAAGTTTATGCTAGTTGACATGGATTTCGACTGTATCGAAACAGTCTATGGCATGGGATATCGCTGGAACACCGAACCAGAAACCGTAGCAGTTCATTGACATGAAAGTTAAGTTCAAAAACCCGTTTGGAATTCGTTTCAAATTGGTTTTTCTTTCGAGTTTTCTCTTAGTCATTCCTTGGCTTGGTTATCAGTACATTCTTGAAATGGAATTTTACTTAACCCGCGGTCAAGAGCAGGCGGTGTTGGGAACCGCCCAAGCCCTAGCGACAGCCTTGAATGAGCGGCCCGAATTATTCGATCAAAGTATTTACGGCCCCGCTGCCCGCTCAGAAGACCTTTATGTGTACCCGGTGTTTTCACCCCTTTCGCTTAACGACGGCACCCTGGTCGACTGGCGGGAGTATCAGCAGTATGAGGTGGAATACGGTGCCAGCGATACCTTAGTGACGCCACTAGCCCCGGTGCGGGTTTATGGCCGCGAGGACTCATTGAAGTTTGAAAGCATGGTGGGTGAACATAACGGTTCTTTATATGCTTACTTTAAAGTTAAAGACGACAGCCTTGTTTACCGTAGCCAATCGGCGCTGAGTGTGCACCGCAGTGATTTTCTGCAAATTAGTATGTTGACTAAACAGGGCTCGGAAATTAGTCGGTATGTCATCGCACCTCACGAGCCCGAATACATTTACCCGTTTCGAGTAAAGAATGACTATTCTGACCCTGTGCACGAAGATCGAATTAGCGGGCAATGGTATGAAACTGAAGGGGGCTATGAGATTGAGCTGCAAATACCAATGGAGATGCTCGGCGCAAAATTAGGTTTCGCAATATTCGACGTCGATGACAAATCTACCAGAAGCATCAATACCGTGGTAGCAACCTACCGCGCTGAAGATATAGAAAAGCTGGGTTCGCTAAGGCTGCCAACCCCAGAGCTTGATCGCATCGTAGCTGGCATGGGGCACAACAATTCTCGCATTCAGGTTGTTGATAGAGGCGGCCGGGTGCTCTTGTCCGTCGGTGATATTCAATCTGCGACGGGTTTGCAGCTGCTGCCAACTCAGACAAAACAGGGCGAGGTGAACAAGTATTTGTTGCTACTGCAGGACAAAATACTCAACCCAATTTACTATCAAATTCTCACCAAACCATCCAACGATTTTATTGACGAGCTTTATTCCGACGTCACCAGAGACGGTGCTCACATCGATTCGGCCCTAGAGGGCACGCCATTTACCCAGTTCAGAACGCTGCCTGATGAAAATGGCACTCGGCTTTTAGAAGCCGCCCATCCTATTCTCGCCAACGGTGAAGTTATCGGAGCCGTTGTGGTTGACCAGAATATGAACGGCCTACGGACGTTTAGAAATCAGGCGATGGAGCAGCTGTTCAATACTATTTTGGCGGTTATGCTTATGGTGAGCATCGGACTTTTCATTTTTGCATCGAGAATATCGTCAAGGATTCGCGCGCTTCGAAATCAGGCAGAGTCGATTATTGATGAATCAGGGCGAGTCATGAATACGCTGAAGCCGTCAACCAATTCAGATGAGATTGGAGATTTGTCGCGAAGTTTTTCAAATATGGTGGAACGTTTAACACAGTATACTAGCTACCTTGAGAACATGAGCTCACGTTTATCCCATGAACTAAGAACTCCGGTTACAGTCGTTAGATCCTCGTTAGAGAACTTGGGACTAACTGAATACAACGAAGAATCCAAGGTCTACATTGAGCGGGCAGAAGAGGGCATTAATCGTCTCAATCTCATTCTCACCAACATGAGTGAGGCGACACGGCTAGAACAAATGCTGCAGACCTCAGAGAAGGAAAAGATCGATTTATGCCGTGTGATTTTCGGCTGCATTGAGGGGTATAAGCTTGCGTATCCGGACTCACGTTTCGAAATCGAGCTGCCGTCCCAGCCTGTGTTTGTTGACGGAGTGCCCGAATATCTTGCCCAGCTATTGGATAAGCTGATTGCCAACGCGGTTGAATTTTCTTACCCAAATCAGCCTATAGTCGTCTACCTGCAATCCCTTAGGGACCATGGCGTAATTAAGCTGTCCAACGCCGGGCCTTACCTACCCGAAGAAATGAAAGCGCGTATCTTTGACTCCATGATTTCGGTTCGGCCGCAAGAAAAGCAGAAGCAGCCCCACCTTGGCATGGGGCTACATATCGCTCGACTAATCACTGAGTTTCACGGTGGCCGTATCAGCGCAGAAAATCGAACTGATCGAGAAGGCGTGGTGTTCTCAATCGTGTTGCCGCTTTTTTACCGCTAGCCGGCTATTCTTTATCGGTGACTCAACTAATCTGTGTCGCAATCAAAGGCAAGGCTTACTCATCACCGGTGTAGTATTTGGCGGCGTTCTCCTTTACTACCACTGTATCGGTAGACCACGCATGGCAGGTATTCAACACCATGGGGCGCTTCTCGCTGTCGCCAACATCTGAATCTGCTTGGTTCTTTTTATGCTTGATCAGTGGCCAAATGGTCTGCATCGCCACCGTAGCCATAGGAAACAGCAGTTCGGTTAAATGGGTGCACCCTGCGACTCCGCCGATTTTCATGCGAATAGCCTTGCGCCAACCTAATCCCATCTTGATGCCTACTAAGGCTTTATAAGCAGGTGTTATCTCAGGGCACATTTCAAATGGGCTGTGGTCCGTAACGGCCAGCACATCGCGTATCACAAACTCGTTGTCAATTGTGACCCGAAGTAGCATTTCATGCAGGGGTTCTCCGACGGCGACTTCACCGCGCCAATTGTTCCTAAAGGCATAGGTCTTGATATCGGTCATATGCGCTTCTATATCCCATAAGCCATCTTCTCTTTCGAAACCTCGGTAGTTGATAGATCGGGTGTGAACGTGTCGGCGTGGAGCGGTTGATTCGGGCAATGGCATCGATGTAATACCTCTAAATCGATAGATGATTCGGTAAATTCTGGCAGCGCGTCGTTGGCTTGGAAAGGCGATCGCACTGATTTGATTGAGGAATAAACGGGCCGCAGTATAGCGCAGATCGGATTAATTGTGTGTTCTGACGGACTGTTTGGGGCATAATGGGTCATTGAATAGCCCAAGAGGAAATAACATGACCACAGCAACTGCTCGCCACATCTTGGTGGATACAGAACAACAATGTTTGGATTTGAAAGAAAAAATACTGGCAGGCGAAGATTTCGCCGATATCGCCAAATCTCACTCGAGTTGTCCGTCAAAGGCTCAGGGCGGAGATCTTGGTCAATTTGGTCCGGGCATGATGGTTAAGGAATTTGATGACGTGGTTTTTAGCGCTGATGTAAACTCGCTTCAAGGCCCCGTAAAAACGCAGTTCGGCTATCACTTATTGGAAGTGACAAGCAGAGATTAATTGACACAGCTGCGAACTCTCTGCTCTTGGCCGGATGCGCCCAGCGCACTATTCTCCCGAATGCAGAGAGATTGCAGTATGTCAGACACTTTAATTCGTGCGGCTTGATCCTCTCAGCGCCACCCACCCAACCTCTTTGTTTTATTGACATTTCACCCATAGATTATCGCGGGAGACCACGGCGTGGCTAAGTTAGATCCTATGTTTTCAAGCGCAGATGTTAAAGTTCAACAGCGCAGCACCAGCTATGACGGTTTCCTGCGAATAGACGAGTTACTGCTAAGCCACCGACTTATTGAAGGCGGCTGGAGCGAGATCATCAAGCGGGAACTCCAAATTAAGGCAGGGGCTGTCGCTATTCTGATGTTTGACCCTGTCCGTGAAGAGGTGGTCTTGGTGCGCCAATTTCGAGTAGGAATGATTGATGAGCAGGGCTCGCCTTGGTTGTTGGAAATAGTGGCAGGCATGATCGAAATGGGAGAAACTCCCGAAGATGTTGCGATTCGTGAATCTATTGAGGAAGCCGATCTGACGCCTGCGAATATCCTTAAGATTTGTGAGTATTACTCTAGCCCAGGAACCACCAACGAGAAGGTTTATCTCTACTGCGGCCAAGTCGATTCTTCCAACGCCGGTGGTGTCCACGGCATGATTGATGAGCATGAAGACATCGAAGTCGTTGTGATTTCCTTCGCCGAGCTAGTTGACGCGGTAGAATGCGGCTTGATCAATAATGCAATGACAATTATCGCCACCCAGTGGCTGGAAAAAAACATGCCTAAGGTTTTGGCGCAGTGGCAGGTTGATGGCTAGTCGCAATTGATTAAAAACATGGAACAAATGGCTGTTTTAACTCGCAAAATCAGCATAATTGGTTACAATTACTCATTACGAAAGTAGTAGCAGTCAGCCAGATTCTGGCTCAATTTTTAGTCAGTTTGACATTATTGGGGACTAAACGGATTTTCCGTTGCGCAAATGCATGGCAAAGAAGTGGTATACCGTAGATTTGATTAAACAAATGGCTGAATGTGATGCGAATTACATTCGTTTGCTAAAGCTTGTCCCCCAATTAAAAGCCTATCTTGATCGGTCATTTCAGGCACTTGACCTGAGTGAATTCGAAACCAGCTCGCAGCCTAAGCTGTCAAGTGAGCCCGAGAAGTCGCTTGAAGGTGTCAGCATTGAATTTTCCATCGCTGATTTAGAAGGCAGCAATGAAAAAGTTGTGGTTAAAATCAAAATTCTTGAGGCCTTTAAATACACCACCACCCTCGAAATCACCCAACGACCTGAGCTGCAGAAATGGATGACTAATCCCTCAATGTTGGTTCGTGCTTACCACGATGCGAATACCGCAGAAGTGATTTCGTACCAAGGCCATAAAAACCTATTGCCAAGATACAATAGGCCGAATTCAAAAATGTATTATCCCGATGAAAAAATGCAGGTAAACCAGTTTCTGGGTGAGTGGCTAACGCATTGTATAAATGTCGGCCGTTGTACTAAAGTGCCAGATCTACTATTTTAATCACTGATAGTTTGTAGCATTCATGGATACTCTGGCGAAAAATAATTCAATCAATATAGTCCAGATAACTGATACACATTTGTATGGTGTGGCTAATGGCACGCTATTGAAAATGAATACCCAAGAAAGCTTTGCTCATGTGCTTCGTATAATCAAACAAAACGAAACCGATATCGATGTGATTCTAGCAACAGGTGATATTGCGCAAGATGCCTCGGTTTCAAGTTATGAAAAATTTATTGAAATGGTTGCCCCCTTAAAGGCGCCGTTTTATTGGATTCCAGGCAACCATGACATTACTGCCGTAATGAATGAGGTTGCTAAAGGGAATTCATATGGCGACAAGCTGATTCACTTGAATAATTGGCTGATAGTCATGCTCGATACCTCTATAGCCGGTCAGGTGCATGGCCGTCTGTCGATCTCTGAATTGGATTTTCTAGACAGAAGTCTTAGAGATGCGGCAGACAATAAAGCGATTGAACATTGTCTTATTTGTTTGCATCACAACCCCGTCAAGACTGATGCCAAGTGGATGGGCGATATTGGCTTGCATAATGATTCAGAACTTTTTGCTGTATTGAATAGTTCTCGGAAAGTGAGGGCGCTTCTATATGGTCATATTCATCAAGAGCTAGATTTTCAGTACAACGGCCTGCGCTGTCTATGCACACCGTCAACTTGTATACAGTTTAAGCCAGCAGTAACCAATTTCGAATTGGATGACATCAGCCCAGGGTATAGAAACTTAAAACTTTTTGAAGACGGCACAATTGAAACCGAAGTATTCCGTGTCACTGAAAAGTATTTTGAAATTGATCTTGAAAGTGATGGCTATTGAGAAAGCTATTGCTTCAAATTCTTGCGTATTCTTTTTGTGCCTTTTTGCTCGCTAGGGTTAGCTCGGTAGCTGTTGTTTTCTTAGCTGAATGCCTTTACGGCGACCGGCGCGATAATGGGCCTCGGAAAATACAAGTTGCCTAATCCTCACTTACTTTACTTACATGGCTTTCTGAGCTCGCCTAAATCTCAGAAAGCGCAGCAGACCGTCAGCTATTGCGATAGCATTGGCATGGCGAGAGCCTATACGGTACCGCTGCTAAAGAATGGCCCCAAACAAAACATTTCCCGGCTGTGTGCTTGGGTAGAGGCCAACCTAGAAAAGAACCTAGTGCTAATAGGCAGCTCCCTAGGCGGTTATTACGCGGCCTATCTGGCAGAAAAGTACGACCTACCGGCCGTACTGATCAATCCAGCGGTTAGGCCTTTCGATCTGTTAGAGTCATACATCGGGTCCCACAAAAATTACCATACCGATGATGTTCACCAGGTGACAAATGAACACATGGACGAACTACGGGCGCTGTTTGTGGCCGAGCCGTTACATGTGGATAAGCTAATGATATTGCTCCAAACTGGAGATGAAACTCTTGACTATCGACTAGCCTTGGAAAAATATAACGGGTCACTGTGTATTGTCCGTATTGGCGGCGACCACAGTTATGCAAACTATGCCTGCGACCTGCCGCAAATCTTTGATTTTCTGCTATCAAGAATTGCCTGATTCAAGCGATAAAATATTATCTATTTGCAGTAATTAGCAAGCTCTCATCAAAGAAGAAATTTGAATGTCAAATACTTATAACGCCGATGCCATTGAGGTCCTTACTGGGCTCGATCCCGTTCGAAAACGCCCCGGCATGTACACCGATACCACCAGGCCCAACCACCTAATTCAGGAAGTAATAGATAACAGTGTCGACGAAGCACTAGCGGGTCACGCCAGTCATTTGTTGTTAACTCTCCACAAAGACGGCTCGGTAGAGGTATCTGATGACGGTCGAGGTATGCCAGTCGACAAGCATAAAAATGAAAAAGTCAGTGGTGTTGAGCTCATACTAACTAGGCTTCATGCGGGGGGTAAATTCTCCAACAAAAACTATGAGTACTCCGGCGGCTTGCATGGGGTCGGTGTCTCAGTTGTCAATGCGCTTTCAAAGCATCTTGAAGTTATTGTCAAACGCGATGGCAAAGTCTATTCGATGACATTTAAGGGTGGCGAGAAAGCGAGTGAGCTTAAGCAGATCGATACGGTGGGTAAGCGCAACACCGGTACTACGGTTAAATTTATTCCTGATGAAAAATACTTTGATTCGGTAAAAATCTCCATACCGCGGCTTAAGCATGTGCTGCGCGCAAAAGCTGTTTTATGTTCTGGCCTGAAGGTTACGTTTGTCGATAAGACGGTTAGCGAGGACAAAGCCCAAAGCGAAGAGTGGTGTTATCAAGATGGTTTAACCGACTATTTGCATCAAGCCACCTCAGAGTATGAGACTTTGCCCAAAGAGCCTTTCGAGGGCTCGGTTACTGGCAACGGTGAGGGTATTGACTGGGCAGTGCAGTGGCTTCCTGAAGGCGGTGAGGTTTTCGGTGAGAGCTACGTTAACCTAATTCCTACCCCCATGGGCGGAACCCACGTTAACGGGTTGCGAACCGGCCTGTTAGATGCCTTACGGGAATTTTGTGAGTTTAGAAACCTGCTGCCTCGGGGCCTTAAACTTGCGCCCGATGATGTCTGGGACAAATGCTGCTATGTACTGTCGTCAAAAGTCATAGAACCGCAATTCTCAGGGCAGACCAAAGAGCGGCTGTCTTCAAGGGAATGCGCCGTATTCGTTGCGGGCGTTATCAAAGACGCATTCAGCTTTTGGTTAAATAAGCACACCGACGAAGCTGAAGCCATCGCTGAGCTGTGTATAAACAGTGCGCAGAACCGGCTAAAAGCCAGTAAGAAAGTTGCTCGCAAGAAAGTCACCTCGGGCCCGGCACTGCCGGGCAAGTTAGCAGACTGTTCAACTCAGGATGTTATGGCGGGAGAATTGTTCCTAGTGGAAGGAGACTCCGCCGGAGGCTCTGCCAAGCAGGCACGAGATCGAGAGTTTCAGGCCATAATGCCACTGCGGGGTAAGATCCTAAATACTTGGGAGGTGGATTCGAACGAAATCCTAGCGTCTCAAACTGTGCATGACATTGCCGTGGCACTGGGGGTTGATCCAGGATCAAACGACATTGAGGGTCTACGCTATGGCAAAATTTGCATTCTAGCTGACGCCGACTCAGATGGCCTGCATATCGCCACGTTGCTGTGCGCACTGTTTGTGAAGCACTTTAAGCCGGTAGTCGACGCGGGACATATCTATGTTGCCATGCCGCCTTTGTACCGTATCGATATTGGCAAGGAAGTATATTACGCCCTTGATGAGAGCGAGAAAAACGGCATCATCGATAGAATTGCGGCCGAGAAAAAGCCCGGTAAAGTGAATGTTCAGCGTTTCAAAGGCTTGGGAGAAATGAACCCATTGCAGCTGCGAGAGACGACTATGGCGCGGGATACCCGCAGGCTGGTACAGCTCAAATTAGAAGAGGATGCAATGTCGAACAAGAAGGGCTCTACTTTCCAAATTTTGGATATGTTGCTGTCTAAGAGCAGGGCATCGGATCGTAAGGTATGGCTAGAAGACAGCGGTAACGAAGCAGACTTTGCCGAATAAACGAACTAACTGAGACAACCATGAACCAAGATATAACAATAAGTGAAGACGGGATTGAACAGGTACTGCTGAAAAACTATACCCAGCAAGCCTATCTAAATTATTCAATGTACGTGATCAATGACCGCGCGCTGCCCAACATAGGTGATGGTCTCAAGCCAGTGCAAAGGCGCATCGTCTATGCAATGTCTGAACTAGGATTGAAGGCGGCGGCCAAGTTTAAAAAATCCGCCCGAACTATTGGTGATGTAATAGGTAAGTTTCACCCTCATGGGGATTCTGCCTGCTATGAAGCCATGGTGCTCATGGCGCAGCCTTTTACATACCGCTATCCACTGGTGGACGGACAGGGAAATTGGGGATCGCAAGACGACCCAAAATCTTTCGCTGCTATGCGTTATACCGAATCGCGCCTGCAGGCTTATGCAGAAATCTTATTGAGCGAATTGGCCCAAGGTACTGTTGAGTGGCGGCCGAATTTCGATGGCACTTTAGATGAGCCTGAAATATTGCCGGCGCGCTTACCCAACGTTCTTTTAAACGGTGGCAGCGGTATTGCGGTAGGCATGGCCACTGACATCCCGCCCCATAACCTAAGAGAAGTTGCCGAAGCCTGTATTTATGTTCTGGATAATCCTAAGGCCAGCGTCGCAGATCTGTGCAATATTATCAAAGGGCCAGACTTCCCAACCGAAGCCGAGTTGATCACTTCACCCCAAGACATTATGGCTCTGTATGAAACGGGCCGTGGCTCGCTTAAAGCGCGGGCTACTTACGTCATGGAAAAGGGCGATATCGTCATTATGGCGCTGCCTTATCAAGTGTCCGGTGCGAAGGTGTTAGAACAAATAGCGGCGCAAATGAACAAAAAGAAGCTTCCTATGGTGGTTGATCTACGAGATGAAGCAGACCATGAGAATCCAACTCGAATCGTAATTGTGCCAAAGTCTAATCGAGTAGATATTGATAGCGTCATGTCTCACTTATTTTCGACAACTGATCTCGAGCGCAACTATCGTGTGAACTTCAACATGATAGGCATCGACAAGCTACCAAAAGTTAAGAACATTGCGACGTTGCTAAAAGAATGGGTTCAATTTCGTACTTCAACCGTTCGCCGTCGCCTACAGTTTAGACTCGATAAAATAATAGATCGGCTGCATATTTTAGATGGTTTATTGGTGGCCTATCTCAATATCGATGAGGTTATAAAGATAGTAAGAACCGAAGAAAAACCCAAGTTGGCACTAATCGCAGCGTTTAAAATTAGCGAACGTCAAGCAGAGGCAATCTTAGAGTTGAAACTGCGCCAGTTGGCTAAGCTTGAAGAGATTAAGATAACGGCTGAACAAAAAGAACTAAGCGATGAAAGAAAGACTCTTGATCAATTGCTTGGCTCTGCCACCAAGCTTAAAAACCTTATTAAGAAAGAGATTAAGGATGATTCAGAAAAGTTTGGTGATCCGCGTAGAACACCAATAGTGACTCGCGAAGAAGCTAAGGCTTTCAGTGAAACTGAGCTTATTTCTACAGAGCCAGTTACTGTAATACTTTCAGAAAAGGGTTGGATGCGAGCGGCGCGTGGCCACGAGCTAGACCCCACTACGCTTCAGTTCAAATCCGGTGATAGTTTCAAATTTGCAGTAAAAGGCAAGTCCAGTCAGCTTGCAATATTTATGGACTCTACCGGTCGATCTTACTCGATTGCAGGCCATACCTTACCATCGGCCAGAGGCCAGGGAGAGCCTGTGTCAGGCCGCGTCAATCCTCCATCGGGTGCCACTTTTGAGGGGCTTTTGATGGGTGATGACAACAACGATGTTTTAATCGCCAGCGATGCGGGTTATGGCTTCGTTGTCAAAATTGCCGACCTCACGAGCAAGAACAAAGCCGGTAAAGCAATTCTTAAACTACCAAAAGGCGCGGCAGTATTGCCGGCGCAAACGGTAGATAGGTACGCTGATGATTTTATCGTCTCGGTGACTAATGAGGGCCGTATGCTTATGTTCCCGCTGCATGATCTACCGCGACTTGGCAAAGGCAAAGGCAACAAGATAATCAGCATTCCTCCAGCTCGGGTCGCCGATCGAGTTGAGTTTGTGGTAGCGTTGGCAGTGCTGTCAGCGCAAGATTCTTTGACTGTGTATGCAGGCCGCCGACATCATAATTTGAGGCCCGCGGATTTGCTGCATTACCAAGGCGAGAGAGGTCGCCGCGGTAATAAACTTCCGAGAGGGTTTCAAAATGTGGATAAAATTGAGGTTATTAGCAAGGCAGTAAAGACCGAGGAAATTAAGCTAGAAGAATAAAGGAAAGCGCATGGTAGTAGGTAAGTAGTAGTAGGTAGGTAGTAGTAGGTAAGTAGCAGAACGTAAGTGGTAGAAGGCAAGCAAAGGTGCTTGCCTTTATTCGCTGTAAATAGACACCAGCTGGATCGCTTGTCGCTCTAGCAATGTTTGGAACTCGCTCATGGGTTCACTGCCCAGGAAAGCGATGATTTGCTCGTCGTCACCAATCACGGTAAATTTTTGGCCTTCAACTCTGCTGGCGGCCCCGGCTTGCTCGAAGCATCTTTCACTAATTAGTAGATTATTATCTGGGCAGTCACTGCAAATGGCCCGGCATAGGTCTAATGTCTTTCCGGTAAGATTGGTTTTTTGTTGCGTGATAGGTGAATACAGCCCGCCTACTGCTTGTCCGCCATGAACAGCTAACTGAAATTTCGCGCCGGTGGCTTTTCCTTCAACATCGCCAATATCGTTCACAAGCTGCAAGAACAGCTGGCCAGCACAGATTGCAAAAAACGCTTGCTCAGTTTCCAGGACGTTTCCCGCAAAGTTAACCAATACTTCCCCGTCTGAGCAATACGTGACCTGACCACTGTAGAGTTGACTCACTTTGCCTGCGTAAAAATAAAATTTATTCAGTAAGCTAACTCGCTCCGACTCGCTGAGGGTGGAGGCAAGAAACTGAAAGTTAGACATTTTGATATTGAGTAAAACAACATCTTCCATACCTGGTTCAAAGGAAAAAGTTTCGCCATCGATCTCTGGCGAGCGGTTGCCAAAATTACTCAGGAATGTATTTTGCGCGAGAAAGCCCGCGGTAGCATTGAACTGTCTGATGGCGGTGCTTAGCTCGTTGGAGTTTTTGGGCTCTGGGCAGACTTCAATTTCGCCCTTGCGAATATTGCTTAGGGCGAAGGCCAGCAGATTAGCCGGGAAAGTGATCAAATACTGAAAATAGGTATTGATAAGAAGAGCGCCGATGGCGGCCAGCAAAATAGTTGCAACACTATTGAGGACTAAGCTGTTTACTAGGCCCGTTTCAATATGACTTAGATCTAAAGTAAGTCTCACTGTGCCGGCAACTGAGTTTGCTAAGTCAATGGGTGCGGAGTATTGGGCCGACAGCCTATTCAATTCGAATGGTAAGGGGATGATTGGCGTTGGTCCTATGACATTTGAGGAGGCCGTTGCGATTACGGCACCGCTAACATTGATCACCTCAACTCTGGCAATGGCTGAATTTTGCGCCAGTGAGGCCAGGATCACATTCATGCTGATCATGTCATTGGCCAAAAGAAACTCGGTCATTTGTCTTGCAGTCTGATTGGCTAAGGTTTGGCCTAGATTATCCGAATGGCTGCGCTGTAGGCCTTGGGTCGCATAAGTATTGATTAGCCAAAAACAGCACAGCGCCAAGACTAGAAACAATCCGAAGGTGGCTGAAAACCTTGAGGATACCTTGCTAGGTTTCCTGGCGGCCCTGCTAGCTGTTCTATTGTTTTTAACTTGTGCCAACTCACACTCTCAACTATCTGGGACGCTATATTCAGCACATAAGAATAGCAGGCGCAGCGGGCATCCCCAATGAGTTTATCTTCAATCATCAGTTAATGCTGCGCCAGCGTCGTGGTGGCCGTAAACTCAAAATCTAGAGAGGCACTTGGCCTGTGAAAACTATAGCCTTGAACATAGTTTACGTTGCTGCGCCACAGCTCCGGTAGCCGAGCCATATCGTCAACCTTGCCGGTGATAACGCGCAGTCCATGGGCATGGAGCTTCTCCACTAGCTCAGGCAGCGTCGGGGCATCTTGGTTGCCGCGTCGGCAACGCTGTTCGATGGCGCTATCAAGTTTCACAAATTCTGCGCGGAGTAAATTCAGGTAGCGAAATGGGTCGTCGGTGCAGCCAAAATGATTGATGCAAAGCGCTATATCCAGCCGGCTCAGTGTTTCGCTAATTGAATTCATGTGGTGTTGGGCGGTGAGTACATCAATTTCACTCATTTGAATAATTAAGCGACTGGCCAGAACAGGATTTTGTAAGATGTAGTGACTAAGCCATGCAAAGAATTTGCCGCTGACCATGGAATTATGGGTAATGCTGAGGGTCAGTTTTACATTGCTCGCGGCGGTTTGAAGGATTTTACCGGCTTTCTTTATTAGCCAGCGGTCGATAGCTTCTCCCCACGCATTTTGCACGATCACCTCAAACATCTGCTCAGTGGAAAGTTGTAGAAGGCTGTCGTGGCGAGCAAGTCTTAGCTCATAAAGCTCAGTACTGTCTTCTTTTAAGCTCACTACCGCCTGAAAAGAGCTGTTGAGGTTTCCAGACTTTAGGTAGTTATGTACCTTGGCGACCACGTCTTTGGCTGATAGCCGGCGAGATGTCAGCCCGTGGCTATTGTCCATTTCATAGGACAGGCTCATGTTGTGCCTAGCTCTGGCATAGATGACATCTTTATTCTGACCGGGGTTTGCCATAGCCGCGAGGCCAATACCCAGCTTAAGGGTGATTTTCTCTGGCAGAGAGTTTTTTGCGGTGGTCTGGACTATATGGCGTACTTCGTCTGCAACAGCCTGGGTTTGATCAGCGGTGCTATGCATAAGAATAGCGGCGAATTCATAGTGGGCGCAGCGGCATAGGATAATGGATTTGGGCAAACGTTTGCTCAACACCCTACCGATATCCCCAAGCAGCAGTGATGCCTCAGATTTGCCTAGCCAGCTGCGAATTTCGTAGAAGTTTTCGAGTTGCAGCAGCGCCAGCGTCGGTGCAACTGGTGGATTTGTGCTGCTATTGAGGATTTTGGTAAGCAGGTGATCTAAACAGTCTTGGCCATAGAAACCGGTCAATGGGTCCAGCTTAAAACTCTCTAGAGAGAGATTCGTTGTGGATGGTTTAGCGGCTGCAGTGCGCGCTGAAACAGAAGCTGTCATTGTTATCCGCCTTCCTTGGCTGATTTTGTTAAATATACTGGGTCTTAGAGGCCTCCCCAGCGTGTTCTTTCACCAGTTTAGGCAGTAGGTATCCCGGCAGCTGTTGGCGCATTTTCGTCAGCAAGCCGATGGCGCGGTCTCGGTCTATATCAAAATGAGCAGTGCCCTGGACCTCGTCTGGCAGGTGTAAATAGTAAGGTAGTACATTGGCTGCAAAAAGCTTTTTGCTGAGCTCAACTAAAATATCGAGTTTGTCGTTAATTCCGGTCAAAATGACAGATTGATTAAGCAACGTGATGCCATTTGTCGACAAATCGCGCATTCGCTCCGCAAACTCGGTGTCTATTTCATTGCCGTGATTGCTGTGAACCACAAGCACTATTTTGGTGCGTCGACGGGCGAGAAGTTTGACTAATTCGGGTGTGATTCGTTGCGGAATAACCACCGGAACCCGGCTATGAATCCTTACCGTGCTGACATGCTCTATGGCATCGATTTGATCGAGCAACCAGCCCAGCTGCTTATCTGACAAAGCCAATGGGTCGCCGCCGCTAAGTATTACCTCTTCGATACTTCGGTCAGCTTTAATATAGTCAAAACAGAGCTGCCACAATGCCCGATTCGGTGAGTTTTCCCCGTAATCAAAATGGCGTCGGAAGCAGTACCGACAATGCACTGCACAGTGTGGCGCTGCCGTTAGCAACACACGGCCCTGGTATTTATGCAGCAACCCAGCTACAGGGTTGCTGGCTGTCTCCGCCAAAGGGTCGGCTATATAGCCATCGCTTAGAGTCTCTTCCGCCTGCGCCGGCCACACTTGCAAAAGCAGGGGGTCATTCCAGTCACCTAGCTTCATCTTTGCTGCGAATGGCCGCGGCACTTTTAAGGGGAACTGGTCTGCGGCCGCTCGGCCGATAGGCAATTGAGACTCACTGAGCTGAAGTAAATCTAGCAGCTCTTTAGGGTCAGTGATTAGGTCGGACAGGGAGTCTTGCCAACTTTTCGCTGGGTCGCTGGCAATCAGTGTGAGTTTAGGTGGGTTCATTCGGCAAGATGGATATTTTTCAACTGTGGTTATGTACCAAGCGGATTGAGGTACAATATCAAGCTTGAATCATACCAGTTATCGCACAGGGCGGTAGCGGGAGAATCGAATTCAAGGCAAGTTTAAAGATAATAAGAGGACACTATGGCTACTTTCTCAACGAACGAATTCAAATCCGGTTTAAAGGCGTTGGTCGAAGGCGACCCTTGCTCGATATTGGAAAACGAGATGGTTAAGCCTGGCAAAGGCCAAGCATTTAATCGAGTGAAGTGGCGCAATTTAAAAACTGGCAGAGTGTTAGAGCGTACCTACAAATCTGGTGAATCGGTTGAGGCGGCAGATGTCATGGAAATGGATATGGAGTACCTATACTCCGATGGTGAGTTTTGGCATTTCATGAAAACCGATGACAGTTTTGAGCAGATCGCTGCCGACGAGACCGCGATCACCGATGCCAGAAATTGGCTAAAGGAGCAAGATATATACACAGTCATTTTATGGAACGACATGCCGATCTCGGTAACGCCACCGAATTTTGTCGAGCTTGAAGTGACTGCAACTGACCCTGGCCTAAAAGGCGATACGGCGCAAGGGGGCACGAAGCCGGCAACCTTGAGTTCCGGTGCCGTGGTTAAAGTGCCTTTGTTTGTTAACATCGGTGATGTGCTGCGCGTCGATACACGCACTAACGAATATCAAAACCGTGTGACTAAGTAAGCATCTCGCGAAGTGTTAACATAATGGACTGGCAGCCGAGCGCATCACTGGAAATGTTGCAGGCTCGAGCGCAGCTATTGGCCAATATTCGGAAGTATTTTTTCCAAAGACAGGTATTGGAGGTAGAGACACCGCTGCTTGGCCACGCTACTGGCAGCGATAGACATATCCAATCATGGCGTGTCCTGAGCGGCCTGGCAGCCAGTGGCCCGCCTTTGTATCTGCAAACCTCGCCAGAATTCGCGATGAAGAGACTGCTGTGTTCTGGCAGCGGCTCTATTTATCAGATTACCAAAGCGTTTAGAGTTGAGGAGAGTAGTAATACTCACAACCCAGAATTTTCTATGCTGGAATGGTATCGACTGAATTTCTCTCTCGCTGACCTTATGCAAGAAGTTGAGCAATTAGTTTGTTCGGTGACTGGCCAGCCTGCAATTGTACGCTATACCTACCGGGAAGTTTTTCAAACGCATTTAGCGATTGACCCCCATGTGGTCAGCACTGAAGACCTTGAGAAAATAACCCAAAAGTACATCGCTTTAGTTGGCGAGGGCCTGCAGCGGAATGATTTTTTGCAGCTACTTTTATCTGTGGTTATTGAGCCAGCAATCAGCGGCAGCTGGTTTTTAACCGATTATCCAAAATCACAGGCGGCGTTGGCCCAAATAGGCATAGATGAGCAGGGCACGCCAGTAGCACAGCGGTTTGAATTGTTCTGTGACGGCATGGAAATCGCCAATGGCTATCTCGAATTAGCCGACCCGGTTGAGCAAAGGCGCCGCTTCGAATCAGACTTAGCCTACCGGCAGAAAAATACCCTAGAGGTGTATCCCATAGATGAGAAGTTGCTGGCGGCATTGGACGCTGGCTTGCCGCCATGTGCTGGAGTTGCCTTAGGGGTTGATCGCCTACTCATGTTAGTCACTGGGGCAAGTCGAATCGATCACGTGCTTAATTTTATAACCGACCAAGCCTAGAAATTTACTTTCCGCTAGCTTCTGCCACTAGCCTTGCCTTATAAATTTCGCGCATTTTCTGTGAAATAGGGCCAGGTAACCCATTAGCTATCAGGTCTCCATCAATACTAATCACAGGGAGTGCTAAGGTCGTGGCGCTGCTAATAAACGCCTCGTCAGCCGCTTTGGCTTCCTCAACAGAAAACGCTCTCTCGATAAACGGAATTCCATTTGCTGCAGCCATTTCAAGTAGGGTGCGGCGGCGGATGCCTGGCAAAATGCTATTGGAAAGCTCTCTGGTAATTATTACACCATCTTTGACGATAAATGCTGTGGATGAGACGCCTTCAGTGACTAAACCATCTTCCACCATCCAGCCTTCTTTGCCACCTCGTGAGACAGCATCCTCTTTGGCTAAGCACTGGCCCAGTAAATTTACTGACTTTATGTCGCGGCGTTTCCAGCGCAGGTCAGTGGTCGTGACAACAGGGATTCCGGTCTGCGCCGCCGGGTTATCAAGCAACACCATGTTAGTTGTGAAGCCAACTAAGCTCGGTTTGGCGTCTTTTGGAAATGGAAAATCTCTTTCTGCGATACCGCGGGTGACCTGTATATAAACAACTCCCTCGTTGAGGGCATTTGTGTCGATGAGCTTGTCTAACATAGCCACCATTTGAGATTTGCTGCTGGGCCAGGCGATACTAATTGCACTGAGTGAGCGGCCTAGGCGCTCAAAAAAATACTCGACATCTACCATTTTTCCGTTAATGACTGGCACCACTTCATAAATGCCATCGCCGAACACAAAGCCACGATCAAACACAGAGATTGTAGCCTGTGACTGGGGAAGGTAGTTGCCGTTAACGTATACAGTTCTTTCCATGGGAATGCCTTGTTCAGGTTAAGTGTGTTTTAGTTTATTTGAACTCTTTGGCGAATGCATGCAGTTCGTCGCCGTCCAATCGCTGGGCGGTCCATTCATCCATGGGTTTGGCGCCAATGGAGCGGTAGAATTGAATTGAAGGCTCATTCCAATCAAGGACCGACCACTCCACCCGGGTGAAATTGGAATCTACCGCCAGTTTTGCCAGATAGGCTAACAGAGACTTACCAAACCCCTTGCCGCGCATTGCAGGCTGTATGTAGAGATCTTCTAAGTAAATGCCTGGCCTGCCGGTAAAAGTAGAGAAGTTGTTAAAAAATAGCGCATAGCCCACAGGCTTGCCTTGATACTCAGCGATTACGCTGATGGCATAAGGTTTCGCGCCGAATAAAGTTTCCTCCAGCAGTGCTGCGGTGGCCACAACTTGGTGCTCAAGTTTTTCGTAAATGGCGAGTTCTATGATGAAGTCGAGGATGATCTGGCAGTCTTTGCGTGTGGCCGGTCGAATGGCAAAATCCGTCAAGCTGGTTTGAATGGTCATAATTTGTCCGTAATATCTCAGTTGCGGCCTATTATACATACCTATGAAGTGGATATTAGTGCAGGCGCTTGTCGTACCCGCTCTATTCCCAGCTGGGCGCGACTGCTATAATGTGCCCCTTTTTACGGGGCTTGGCTCGTTACAAATACTCTTAATGCCCCAACGCTGCAGCTTGGCAGCGCGCAGAGACGAATTTTCAAACAAACGCACGTGTTTCAACATTCAGCTATTTATTTAAAGGATCAAAAATGTCAGAGCAAAAACCCACAATCATCTATACCGAAACAGATGAAGCACCGGCACTCGCGACTTACTCTCTTCTTCCTATCATTAGCGCCTACACCAATGCCGCAGATATTGAAGTTGAAATTCGCGATATTTCCCTTGCCGGCCGCATTATTGCGAGTTTTCCGGAGTATCTGACAGTCGAGCAGCAGCAGGCAGACGACTTGGCCGAACTTGGCGAGCTTACCCAAGACCCTTGGGTAAACATCATCAAATTGCCCAATATTTCGGCTTCTGTGCCACAGATGAACGCCGCAATCAAAGAACTTCAGGGCAAGGGTTACAGACTGCCTGACTACCCTGAGGCGACAAGCAGTGACGAAGAAGCTGATATAAAAAGTCGCTATGACAAAATTAAAGGCAGCGCGGTAAACCCAGTGCTTCGCGAAGGCAATTCGGATCGACGAGCGCCACCTTCAGTTAAGTCTTATGCTAGAAAGCATCCCCATTCAATGGGCGCCTGGTCCACCGAGTCCAAGTCCCATGTTGCCACCATGAGCAGCGGTGATTTTTTCGGAAGTGAGCAGTCAGTAACCGTAGAGGCCCCAACTAGTGTAAGGATTGAGCACAAAGACAATTCAGGCGTTGTGACGGTGCTAAAGCCGGCTATCGACATTCTAGCCGGCGAGATAATCGATAGTTCTTGCATGAGCAAGAAAGCCTTAAGAGAGTTTTTAGCACAACAAATAGCCGACTCTAAAGCTCGCGGTGTTTTGTGCTCTTTGCACTTAAAAGCAACCATGATGAAGGTTTCAGATCCAATAATTTTCGGGCACGCGGTTACCGTCTACTACGGGGAAGTGTTTGAAAAATATGCGGATACCTTTGCCAAGTTAGGGGTTGATGCTAACAACGGCCTTGGCGATGTCTATGCCAAGATAGCTTCATTGCCAGCTGATGAAAAAGCCGCCATCGAGGCCGATCTGCAGGCGGTTTATGCCTATCAGCCGCCGTTAGCAATGGTTGATTCTGATCGCGGGATCACCAACCTGCATGTGCCGAGTGATGTCATTATTGATGCATCAATGCCAGCCGCCCTGCGCTCCTCGGGGCAGATGTGGGGGCCTGACGGCGAACTGCATGATATGAAAGCTATTATTCCAGACCGCAGCTACGCTGGTGTCTACCAAGAAGTTATAGATTTCTGCAGAACTAACGGTGCGCTAGACCCATCCACCATGGGCAGCGTGCCTAATGTTGGGTTGATGGCACAAAAAGCAGAAGAATATGGTTCACACGATAAAACCTTTGAGGCTTCAGCCGCGGGCAGTATTTCTGTCATTGATGACCAAGGCAATACCTTGCTCCAGCACGACGTTGAAGAAGGCGATATTTGGAGAATGTGCCAGGTAAAAGACGCCCCGATTCAGGATTGGGTGAAGCTTGCGGTCAGCCGCGCCCGACTGTCCGAGACACCGGCCGTTTTTTGGCTGAATGAGAAGCGTGCCCACGATGCCCAGCTGATTAAGAAGGTGAATAAATACTTACCCCATCATGACGCCGATGCCTTGGAGATCCACATCATGTCTCCAGAGGACGCGACATCTTTCTCATTACAGCGCATCAAAGATGGCAAAGACACGATTTCAGTAACAGGTAACGTACTGCGTGATTACCTAACTGATTTATTTCCAATCTTAGAATTGGGTACCAGCGCCAAAATGCTGTCAATCGTTCCTTTGATGAAAGGCGGCGGGTTGTTTGAAACCGGTGCCGGCGGTTCCGCGCCCAAGCATGTGCAGCAGTTTGAAAAAGAGAACCATCTGCGTTGGGATTCCCTTGGTGAGTTCTTAGCACTTGCAGCTTCTTTAGAACACTTGGCTCAGCTTACAAAAAACAAGCGTGCCCAAATAATGGCCGACTCGCTAGATAAGGCAACTGGCCTGTTTCTTGACACAGACAAATCACCGTCACGGAAAGTGGGTGAGCTGGATAATCGTGGCAGCCATTTCTACTTGGCCATGTATTGGGCGCAAGCTATGGCAGATCAGTCTGAAGATGAAGAGCTTGCCGAAAAGTTTAAGCAAGTTGCCAACGAGCTGACTCAGAATGAGGACAAAATTGTGGATGAGCTCAATAGCGTTCAGGGCGTAAGCATGGACTTGGGTGGCTACTATAAGCCAGACGCTGCGAAGGCTGCAGCAGTAATGAGGCCAAGTGCCACATTTAATGCAATACTGGCTCAGGTATAAAATTCTCCGCTAGCTCAAAATAGCTTAACAGTCTAACTCCCGCAATGAGTTTTCATCGCGGGCGTTAGGGTTAAGTTTGCCTTCATATTTAATTGCCTCCCAACTCAACTTCAACTACCCCGCGCCAACTGGCCTTACTATTGTATAGGCGGTGGGTGAGACGCTGAAAAGAGCCGATAGGCAAAGAACTGTTGCTACACGGTGGACCAAGCCACAAAGTGCTAATCCAGCCACAGCGGCAAAGCCAGCGCTTAGCCTTTGCGAGATAGTCCTAGTTCAACGTACAGATTAGCTGGGCCTGGTGAGGGCTTCATTGGCAGCTCGGCTAGAGTAAAAGCCGCGAAAGATTCAATGTCAGGAATAGGCTTGGATTGCGCGAGCTGTGAAACTTTTAGAAAAAGAAAAGGCCATCTTCTCCGCGCTTTAAGCGCTGAGCAAGATGGCCCTGTCATGAGTGCTTTACTTTACAGTTCTAACGTACCGCTTAACACCGCCCACTGGGCCAACTTCAGCCCCAAATATGTTGCCGTAAGCGTCTGCAACAACACCTTCTGCGGTGCACGTGCCTGAGCAATCTGGGTCAGGGTCAGGAATCAAAAATTCAACTTCACCGGTTTGCGCTGAACCAACTCGGATACCTCGCAGCCAATCGCCATGGGCTGGGTTCACTGAGCCTGATTCAGAATCGGCCGAGTACAGCACATCGTTCTTGTCGATGAAGATCCCGCTAGGGCGCCCAAATTGGTACCACACATCAAGGAAAGTACCGTCCTGATCGAAAATTTGGATGCGGTTGTTGCTGCGGTCGCCAACAAACAGACGGCCTTTGGAATCCATGGCTAAAGCATGAGGCTGCATAAACTCGCCCGGGCCATCACCCATATCGCCAAACGCCATAATGAACTCGCCGTCGCGATTGAACTTTAGGATACGGGCAGGAGTGCCAGCCGTATTTGAGTGCCCTTCCGCAACAAAAATATCGCCGTTAGGCGCCACATGCATGTCGTTAGGGGTAAAGAAATAGTCGTCGTTTCTTCCACCTGCTTTCTGACCCAATGCCATTAGATGAACGCCAGTAGGGCTAAATTTGTGTATCTGGTGTCCGTAGGCATTGGCAGGAGGGTTGTCGCCGCCTTGATTGTCGCGGCCGTCAGCGACCCACACATTACCTTCAAAATCGACGTGGATACCATGGGGCCAAGCGATATAGCCAGCGCCGAAACTTCTTACCATGTTGCCGCTTTTATCAAACAACATAACCAAGTTTGTATCTGGGCTTTGCACGCAGGCGTTTATATTGCCGCCACAGCGCTCGGCAATCCAGACACTCTCGCCGTCTAGATCAATATCAACCGTGCTTGAAGAGCCCCAGGTGCGACCAGCCGGCATTTCAAAATAGCCAGCTTGAGTAGCGTAGGGATTGGGAAGGTCATTTACTGGGTCCATGTCAGCCTGAGCGAACACGAGGGCTGGGGTTGTCAGTAAACCGATGACCAACGATATTAGAGCATTGTTATTGTTCATATTCTGATAACTCTTGTTGCTTCGTTGAGGGAGCACGAAGAATAAACTACCCACAAAGCGAGTTCAATTGCTGCTGTTTGCATGTGCAATGACACAAACTTATAGAAATAGGACACGGGCCATTCGGGAAAAACCACATTGGCCTTTTCACTTATTATAAATCGAGATATAACAGGCGATTAACCTAAGAAAAAGTTATATTGAGCGGGTTTTATTGTGCTAGATTCTATCTGTGACAATGTTTTACATTTCAGCTAGAGAGTCTCCTTTGGTCGTTCTAATCGATACAATACGAGCCCAATTAAAGCAAATTAGAATAACGGCCTGAATTCCCTGCATTAATCTATACTTCTACTAAGGTAGATACATGGGAGCCAGCTTCGCAAGGACTGTGCTCGATGGCTGCTTGCGAGCAAGCAGCAATGTGTATGGCCTACTAACAAAAAACCACAAGCAAAGGAGCTGGTATTTAGATGTTTTCAAACCTTCTTAAAAACCGACGGCAATCAACAATCTATTCTATCTGCGCGTTGTTGCTAATGCCGCTGATTCCAATTGGCCTGATGGCCGCATCGGCAGATCCACTTTTGATCAACCTAACCTCCACCTGGTATGGCTATGTGTCGATTGTGGTCTTTGTGGCTGCTTATGCCTTGGTCATCGCCGAGGAAGCGATTCACTTGCGCAAATCAAAGCCGGTGGTGGTTGCCGCGGGTATTATCTGGTTTCTGGTGGCCCTTGCTTATATAGGCACAGGGGATACTCATACCGCCGAAGAATTAGTGCGACATAATATTTTAGAATTCGCTGAGCTATTCTTGTTTCTATTAGCGGCGATGACTTATATCAACACCATGGAAGAGCGTGGTGTGTTCAATCTGCTTCGAGTCAAGTTGGTCACCAGCGGATTCTCATTCAGGCAGATATTTTGGATTACCGGCCTGATTGCATTTTTCATGTCGCCAATTGCCGACAACTTAACAACCGCTCTGTTAATGGCAACTGTCGCTATTTCAGTGGGTGGTACAAACCTCAAGTTCATCGGTCTTGCCTGTATTAACATCGTTGTTGCTGCAAATGCGGGCGGCGCCTTTAGTCCTTTCGGCGACATTACGACACTCATGGTTTGGCAGGCAGGTATCGTCGATTTCACCGAGTTCTTTATTTTATTCATCCCTTCAGTCATAAATTGGGGCGTAACCGCGGTAATTCTCAGCTTTGCTATTCCTAATGAAAAGCCACCGGCGATTACTGACAAGGCAGTGCTAGGTTACGGCGCGTGGGTGGTTGTAGGGCTATTCATCTTAACTATTACCATGGCAGTTTGCTTCCACAACTTCCTTCATCTGCCGCCTGTGTT
>JBLGBD010000030.1:0-27960 GCA_047617585.1 Pseudohongiellaceae bacterium
AGCGGCGCTGGGCTGTTAACTGTCATTTTAACTGTCCTGCTCTAGTGCATATCTGAAGAGGTACTGCACCTCTTCGACCTTAAACGCCTTGCCATTGACAAGCCTCGGCGGAAACTCAAACTTAGCCACTGCCCGCATGGAGCTAAGGTCGAATATCTGAACTGGGTCGGCGTCTATTACCGTGATGGTCTGCTCATCTACCGAGCCGTCTTCAAGTACCGTAAAACCCACCAACACCCAGCCTTCAATGCCGTCACTGGCGGCTTGGGTTGGATAGTCAGGTGAGACAGTTACCAGCGGTAAAAAGTCGTCGTCGCCGCCGCCTGAAATCCATGTGTCACCTGCGGTGTCTAACTGAGCAAACTCTTGGCCAACGATGTCACGCAGCTCATTACCCGCCTGATCAGCATCCTCCTTCGCGTCCATCATCGCGAAGATAGACTTTAAGTTGTTCCAGTCCCGTGAATCGTTGAAATTTAAAATCATTTCTTTGGTGATCTCTAATGCTTTGTCTAAATCTTCGACCGTGAAGTACATGCCGTTTAAATAGGCAAAGTCGTCTCGTGACAACGGCATGTCCTGCGCCCTCATCAACGCCATATAACTCTCCCAATGACCAATTGCCGGCGTCAACTGTTCTAGCTGATAGTGGGCATAGGATAGCCCCCTGAAAACTAATTGATCCTCAGCCGCCGCAAGTTCTCGCCACGTCGTATAATAGTCAATTGAATTCTGCCACTGCTCCAGCGCTGCTGTAAGTTGCCCTAGAGACCTGAACGCTCGCAATCGGATGTCAGCCCTTAATTCGTCTATTTCAATAATGCGCTCGAAAGTGGCCGCGGCATTCGGATAATCTTCTTGGGTCAAGTAGTAGTTGGTTAGGAAATTAAGCGCGCTGGCTTTTTCAAAATCATTGAGCGAATCAAATCTAGTTATTGTTAACTCATCCAACAGCTGTTTTGCCTGAGCCAACTTTTCAGAATTCTCTGCTGGGTCCTCGCTTTCATTCAACATGAGCGACTGAATTTCATTCAGCAAGCGCACCATTTCATCGCTCAGAGTTAGGGCTGTTTTAGGCGGCAGCGGTTCACTGGGTTCCTCCTGATCTGAAGACTGCACGGCGAGGTACCGGGCTTCAGCCGGAGCGCTAGGCCCGCTGGCCGGGGTAGAAGGTACAGTAGGTAGAGCTGGCACAGCAGCGACACTTTCTGAAACTGAACTTTGCACCCTAGGGCTTCCAACCTGGCATGCGGAAATGAATACGGCGGCGGAAAATATACCGGCGCTGAAACACAATGTTCTAGTTTTGGACAGATTCATATCAGTCTCCCGGTTAGTGTCTAATAAACCTTTCACTCTATCTTCTAACTTCCAATTGTTACCATGCATTCCTAGTGCGAGACTAGGAAGAGACTGGCCCGAATGACTTAGAGTCCCGACATTCAACAGCACCTCGCCGTAGCTAACGGCATCGCTTTTAGCTAGCGCATAGTTATCACAAACTTCTTCCCGCGCTCGGTCGATGCGCCTATCCATAGCAATGACCAACGGATGAAACCAAAATAGGCCGCGTATTATTTTTTGGATGTAATTAGCCGCCACATCTCTGCGCTTGAGATGGCCAAGCTCATGCAGCAAAACTGCATGCAATTGCGCCAGGCTTAGACGCTCAGCAAAACCCTGGGGCAGTAAAATGGTGGGTGTTTTCATGCCAACGAGCAGTGGGCTTGTTATGGCTGGCGACAGTTTGAACTTTACTGCGAAACCTGCAGTGTCAATGTTGCTCAGAGCACTGAACATACGTTGTTCCTGCTGCTGTGTCAGCGTTCTAGCCCGCCCAATAAGCCGGTTCAATTTAATCTGAGAACGCACAATGCCTAACCAAGCGACACTTGCACCTACTATCCATAGTGTTAACAAAATGGCAGAAAGAGGCCACGATGCAGAGCGCTGTGTATTTGAAGATAGAGGCGATGATTCGGCAATACCACCTAGCTCTACTGACTCTACTGAATTAAAAAGCAATTCATTCATGTCCAAAAGAAAAGGCAGGGTTTCTAGAATGAAGCCTCTATCCCCTGTCATCGCCGAGGACGGTGCGGCGCTGACATCAATGGCAAACAAGGCGGTTTGCTTGAACTGCAAAAAGCTGGAGATACCCAAAACCAGCACAAGTGAAAGCATCGCGGAATATAAAACTCCATAGCGGCTAACCGGACTGTGCTTAAACCGCATTGCAATTAACAAAGCCGAAGCGGCCAGCACAGTTATTTGCACTAGCAGATTAAACAGAAATAACCCACCTGATTGCCGCAGCCAATCTAGCACTAACTCCACATTGCCTCCCAATCCGGGTGTCGCCCCTGATGATGAACGATTGTTAAACTACATTTGTAGTCGACTATGGCTACAAATGTAGTTCTTGTCAATTACTATTTTAGGCTTTGTCGTATTCCTGACATGGTAAGGTACTAGGGTAAACAAAAATTAAACGAGACTAGCAATGAAAACCAATAGATATTCACTAACGGCTATAATCTTTGGCGGCTTGCTCAGTGGCGCTGCCTTTGCGCAAGCCTATGAAGTACCGGACTACATTGCTTTGGAGATTCCTCAGTTGGAGGCAACCGAAGTGGCGAGGCATAAAGCCCAAGAAGCCGGCCAAGGTGCTGCGGCCGATGCTGACTATTTCTATGCCATCGTTAACTCTGTTATCGGCAAATACGACAGGGGTTCTGGCGAATTTTTAGATCGTTGGGTGGGCAGCCGCGGCGGGCCAATTCGTCATTTGAACAGCTGTATTGCAGAAACTGGAAAACTGTTTTGTGCCAATTCAAATTTTCCTGAAGTGCCGATGGCTAGCTCAATTGAAGTCTACGCGACCGCATCGATGGACCATATTCAATCACTAAGCCTCGGGGTGTTAGAGGAAGGGTCTCTGACTTGGTTTGACCATCTTGGCGACGGCTGGATCGCGGGCTTTGCGCATTATGATGAGAGCGGCGGGCTGACCTATAAAGATCACTCGTTCGCCTCTATCGTACGCTACGATTCCAGCTGGCGCCGTCAAGGAGGCTGGATGCTTCCTGAGACGGTGATAGGGCGCATGAAACCCCATGCAGCATCCGGTGGCGCGTTGGGCCCGGACGGTCTGCTTTATCTCACTGGGCATGACAGCATGGAGATGTATGTTTTGGCCGCACCAGTTATGGGACCAAAGCTGATCCATATTGCGACTATCGCGATCGAGCTTGAAGGCCAGGCATTCGCGTTTGATAAATCGGCAAACACCGCCACTGTCTGGGGAATAAGCCGACCGAACCGAGAAGTTAGGGCATTTCAATTGCCATCTATCGAGCTGCCGGAAGGCTTGAGGCCGTTAACGGCAATCTCTTTCGAGCTGTAAGTTCGCTATACTTGCAGCTGCAACCCAAACGCAGCTGCAGCGCGTATACCGAGCGTCAGCCTATGCGAAACCATTAAATGCCGTCTTGATGAAATCAAAACCCAAATCTATTGCCATTATTGGTGCAGGGCTCGCCGGAGTCACTGCCGCTAGAGAACTAGCCACCGATTTTGACGTACAGCTGTTTGAAAAATCCAGAGGCGCTGGCGGACGTATGTCGTCGCGGCGGGTCGAGCCTTTCTCCTTCAATCACGGCGCACAATTTTTTACTGCTCGCTCGACTGAATTTAACGCGCTAGTCACTTCAGCCAAAGACCACGGCATTGTGGCGCAGTGGAGCCCGCGGTTGATTACCTTGGACCCTATGGCGGCGCCATTCAAACGGGAATGGTTCGAACCACATTACGTGGCGAGCGCTGGCATGAACGGCTTGGCCAAATATTTAGCCGGGAATCTAAACCTATCGCTAGAATGTCAGATTGACGAAGTAATCAGGACAAGCAGCACATGGATTCTCAAGGACAGCAACGGTGGCCAGCACGGCCCGTTTGACTGGGTTATCGCCGCAGCGCCGGCTGCCCAAACATACGCAATATTGCCTGCTTCATTCAGATACCGAGATGAGCTGGAACAAGTTCGATTCAGCCCCTGCTTTGCCTTAATGCTGGGGTATTCAGGCTCGGTTGATTTTGGCTTCGAAGCGGCGGTCATCAAAAACTCACCCCTTGCTTGGGCGGTAGCCCATAAAGACCAACACCATTCAACCTTGTTGCTGCATAGCGATAATCTATGGGCCACAGAACACTTAGAGCATGATCTCGCCTGGGTTCAACAAACGCTGCTGTCCGAGATGAATCAGGTTCTACCCCAACCGCTTTCCATCCCCGAGCACATCCAGTTACACCGCTGGCGGTTTGCCCGGTGTGAATCACCGCTTAAACACAGGTATCTGCTCGACAGTGATAACGGGTTAGGAGTTTGCGGGGACTGGTGCGGCGGCAATCGAGTGGAGGATGCGTTCACCTCGGCAATGTCGTTAGCTGCGGCGCTAAAGACATTGCCGAGTTGAAAAAATACAGCTGAAACAAAGACTGACCTAACGGGCGAGCAGACCCACCAAAAGTTTGATCTGGGTGTCGTCGAGGCGTGCATTAAACGCTGGCATTACGCCAAAACGGCCGTTATGTAGCGTGGCTTTTATAATCTCTAAACTTCCGCCATAGAGCCAAATGTCATCCGATAAATTTGGAGCCCCTAGCGCCGGATTACCTCCACCATCGATGCCGTGACATGCCGCGCACATCTGCTCAAACTGCACTTTGCCCGGATGATCCGCAGCAGGGCCTGAGCTTAGCTGCTGAACATAGGGCGCCACCTTGTCTATTCCTTTATCGCCAAGCACAGCCCCCCACGCGATCATGTTGGCATTACGGCCTGCGCGAATACTGGTTTCAATCTGCTCGGGCGATCCACCCCACTGCCAATCAACATCGTGCAGGTTAGGAAACAGTGATGCCTGACCCCTACCCTCTGGGCCATGACAAGCTGAGCATTCGCGCTTGAATATTCGCTCGGCGACTTGCATTAGTTCTAAATCGTTTTGAAGCTCAGCAAGGCTCATATCAACAATCGCAGCTCTGGCATCGGCGAAATTCGCATCAAAGTTCTCATAGGCATCAACCATACGTTTGCCTTGGGACCAATTAAGCAGGCCGCCATAAGAACCTAAGCCTGGGTATAGCATCAGATAGATTAAGGTAAACACTAAGGAGGCGAATAACATCCAAAACCACCACATAGGCGGCGCAGACGAGCCTTCTCTTAGGGACTCATCCCAGATGGGTTCTACTATTTGCTTGGTGTCGTCAACTTTCGCAAAATAAACACTAAGAATTAACCAGGCTAGGCCAATAAGCGACGATACGGTTATAACTATAATCCACCCACTCCAAAACGATGATGGCATATCAGCTGTCATTGCTTCGCCGCTCCTTTGCTTGGCTTTAAGTCGCTGTCCAGGACATCATCTTGTAGCGGAATTGCTGCGACATCGTCGAAGTCTGAGCTGCTGCCACGGGTGCCAAACCAAATGGCGACGCCAATCATAAAAGCCATGACAAGCATGTCACCTAAAAAAATAAACATTGTCATTAGCTTTCCTCCTCGGAGAAACCAGTGCCTAACATCTGTAAGTATTCAATCACCACGTCAATTTCCAGCTTGCCTTCAAGTGCCGCAGCGGCACCGGCAATATCTTCGTCAGTATAGGGGTGGCCAAGATAACGCAAGGCCTCCATCTTGGCGGTGATGTCACCAGCCTGCGCCGCGTCTCTGCGACCGAGCCAAGGGTAGGCAGGCATGATACTGGTCGGCACGACAGAACGTGGATCTAGGAGGTGAACTCGGTGCCAGTCATCAGAAAACTTGCCACCTACTCTGTGTAAATCCGGTCCTGTGCGCTTCGAGCCCCAAAGAAATGGCCGGTCATAAACAAATTCTCCGGCCCGCGAGTAAGAGCCGTAACGCTCCACCTCAGCAATTAACGGCCGTATTTGCTGCGAGTGACATGTGTTGCAGCCTTCACGAATGTAGATGTCTCGGCCCTGCAGCTCGGTGGCCGAATAGACCCGAGTATTTTCAGACGCCGTGCTTAAGCTTTCTTGGAAAATAATTGGCAGCACCTGAACCAAGCCACCAATGGCCGACACGAACAAGATTCCGAAAATTAGCAAACCGGTATTTTCTTCGATTTTTTTATGTACTGATAATCCGCTCATGCCGCTACTCCATAGGCTGGGTCTACCGGTGGCACCGTGACCTTAACCGTATGCCTGCCAGCCATTGTCATAAACAAGTTGTAGGCCATTAGAATGGTGCCCACTAGAAAAATAAGCCCAGCCACTAAGCGCAGGGTGTAATAAGGTGCCATGCTGCTCATAATGTCTTTAAAGCTAAAGCTAAGCTCACCAATTTCATCAACACTAAGCCATAACAAACCTTGCGATACCCCAGCCGCCCACATGGCCACGATATAAAGCATGGTGCCGGCGAGCGCCAACCAAAAGTGTAAGTTAGCCAACCTGACACTATGCAGTTCAGTGCCGACAAGCCTGGGCACCATAAAATAAAAGGTGCCATAGGTGATCATGGCGTTCCAACCCAGCGCCCCGGAATGCACATGGCCGATGGTCCAATCGGTGAAATGGCTGACCACGTTAACGGCAGGAATCGACATCATTGGGCCTTCAAAGGTGGCCAGGCCATAAAATGCCAACGATAGAACAATAAATTTCAGTGCCGGATCGGTGCGCAGCTTCTTCCACGCGAGGCTCACGGTCATGATGCCGTTGATCATAGTGGCCCATGACGGCGCTAATAGAATGACACTCATCACTACCGCCGTGCTTTGCACCCATTCTGGGATGGCGTTGTAATGAAGATGATGCGGCCCGGCCCAGATGTAGCTGTAGGTAAATGACCAGAATGCCACGACCGAAAGACGGTAACTCCAGATGGGTTGTTCCGCGTGTTTTGGCAAAAAATAGTACATCATGCCAAGGAATCCACCGGTTAGCAGAAAGCCCACAGCGTTGTGGCCATACCACCACTGGACCACCGCATCTTGGGCGCCGGCGTAGATAGAATAAGACTTGAATAACCCTACTGGAATGGCGAGGCTGTTAACGATGTGCAGCATGGCGATAACGATAATCAGCGCGCCATAGAACCAATTCGAAATATAGATAGGCTTTATTTTTCGAGTAGCTATGGTGCCAAAAAACACAATGCCAAAACACACCCAAACTATGGTTATGGCTATATCAAATGGCCATTCCAGTTCCGCGTATTCCTTAGACGAGGTCATGCCAGCAAGCAAGGAAAGGCCACCCAATAGCACGATCAGTTGCCACGCATAGCAGCAGAACCATGCCAGCCGAGGCGCAAACAATGGTACGTGAGAAGTTCGCTGCACGCTGTAAAATGCGGTTGCCATTAAGGCCGACACCCCGAAGCCGAAAATAATACCGTTAGTGTGAAGTGGTCTTAAACGGCCGAATGAAAGCCAAAACTGGCCAAAGTCGATAGTAGGCCAAATTAGCTCAGCCGACAGGTACACCCCCGCCATCATCGCAGCGATGGCCCAGATGACAGACGCCTGGATTAGCCGCACTACTACCCTATCGTGATACACCAGGTTGGCTGGCTCCTTCAATGCTGTTGTCATTTATGCCCTTTGCAGAATTGCATCTGCTCTATTTAGTTAAAACCAATTACGCATTACCGCGCGATGTTTAAACGCCAAGCAGCGGGCCAATTCCCATTGTCCAAAACGCCATGCTGATGCCCAGCAGGCTAACCGCCGCCACCAACAGCCAACCAACCAACGAAGACGCCATTAACATGCCCCGCTCTGGCGGTGTGTCTAAAACAATAGGAATGCCTTTATAAAGCAAGTACATGCTCCACATCATAGTTGGGATAAGCACCAAAACATTGACGAATACATCAGGAAAAAGATGAACGATGCTTGCGATAGCAAGGGGCTCACCGACCATTGTAATGAGCGCAAAATGGCGGCCTAAAGATGTACTTGCCCCGTAAGTAGAGGCCATCCAACGGCTAATGATTGCCGTCGAAATTAGCCCAAACAGCAGCACCAAAAGGTAAGCTACGCTTATCATCATCAGGGCATTTGTCGACAACATCAAAGGATCTGGCGCCCCCAGACGCCAGCCGAAGTTAGCCGCACCAATGAACGAGAACAGAGGTGGCAACAGCAGCAGCCAGATAGAATACCGCAGCAAAATAATGACCGGTGAGGGATTTGATTTAGCCAGCTGTTCGAAAGCCTCTATTGGCTGATACACAGACTTAAACAATAAAAAAGAATAGATGCTTGAACTCATTTACTGAGGCTTCCGAATTAAGGGGTTTGATTAGCGTACAGTACTAGCTGTGCTATGAGTTGATCTGGCTCAACATGTCGAGTCGCCAAGCTGTATTCAGCAATGAGACAGATCTATAGGGCTACCGCTAATCTAGACAAAACTTAACCAAATTGCCCAACAAACCAAGGCAGTGATTACCGGTACAGCCCTTAAATAAATCATATTCCTTACAGTGATCATTCCCACTTCTCCTTCGATGAATTTATGTCGGGTAGGCCAAACGCGCAGCCTGTTGCTGTACAGGCAGACTATTTTCCTAAACAAGGCAATTTGCTAGGTTAACCGTAGAAACTGTACATAGGCCGTGCCAGATGTTTGAACATCCTTTATCTTACTGATATTAAAGGTTAATTTTTACGAGCGTCGGCCAACATCAATAGCAGGGCTTGACCAACATCAATTATCTTGACCCTTTTGTTATACCGTCTGCCAATAACGACAATATGAAAACCATAGCGACTGACACTCATTCCCCCAATGCAGCAATGCTTGAAGGCTTTGATTGTCCCGCCATATTGGTTTCGGCGAATTATAAAATCCTTGGCACTAACAAAAAATACATCGACGCCTTTGGCCGCATTGACCTAAGCCATACCCATGGCCGCGAGCATGTCGATGTCGATGTCGAGGTGCTACCTATTCAAAACGCAGCAGGAGAGTTAATTTATTTTGTTGAGTTGTTAAGGCCCCTGCCTTTGGCCAGCGGTCATTTGGATTCTCAAGAGCTGGTTGGCGAGAGCGAAACCTTCAATGCCATGCTGAACAAAATTGCTCGATTAAGCAGCGCAGCAGCGTCATTGTTATTGTTATTGTTGGGTGAATCAGGCACCGGGAAGGAGCTGGCTGCTAGAGCAATTCACATGGCAAGCTCCCGCTGCAAAAATGCGATGGTGACATTGGAATGCTCTGGGCTGACGGATAGCCTATTCGAAACCGAGCTGTTTGGTCACGTAAAAGGCGCCTTCACTGGGGCCAACTCCAGTAAAAAAGGCTTGGTGGAATTGGCCGATGGCGGGGCCTTGTTTCTGGATGAAGTAGCAGATATCCCTTTAAGCCTTCAAGTCAAACTGCTGCGGCTGATCGAAACCGGTACTTATAGACAGGTTGGTAGTTTAGATTTAAAGCGCTTTGATTTTTGATTGATTTGCGCTACCCACAAAAACTTGAAACAACTGGTTAATGAGGGACGTTTTCGCAACGACTTGTATTATCGAATTAACGTCTTTTCGGTTGATGTGCCTGTGCTTCGAAACCCAAACCCCTGCACTAGATAGTACAGGCGAAGAACCGTTGGTTGACTTGAAGACGGCCGAGCAGTTTTACATTCGTCGGGTAATGGATGCCCATTCAAACGACAAAGACACGGTGGCTAAGGTGCTGGGAATTAGTTTGCGCTCTTTATACCGCAAGCTCGAACTGCAAGACGACGAAGAGGCCGCAATACAGCAACCATAAGCGAGTTTATTTACTCGTCGCGTACCCGGAAAGTGAAAGAGCCAGAGTATATTGCTGGGTCTACTCCCACCTGGGTCACCCACTCAACTAAGTATTCTCCTTCTGTTACTGGGTCTAGTATTTCAACCATTAAATCGTTCATACCCATAGTGTGAAGACCGCGCAGTGTGTGTTCTCCATTAGGCCCAGTTAACTTGAGACTGCTTGAGTCGACCATGGGCAAAGAATCGTAATACAAACGTAGGACGCGCGGCACCCGAGTGGTGTCACTGTGAAGAGCAGGCTCTGCACCAATTAATGGCGAGTAGGCAGTGCTGTTAGCGCAGCCATTGAGCAAAACAGCGCTGAGAATGAATCCTAAAACCGCCGCAGTTCTTAGTGAATCAAAATGCTTCAAGTTGCTCTCCTAAAAAGTTGACTTGGGAATTGATGGACCCATTCCACCCAAGGTATCGAGATTGCTGTTGGATAGAGCGATCATAACGGGATATGGCAATGAAATCATGAAATTCAATGAATCGCGGCAATATGCCGCAAGAAGCGCAAGAGGCCTGGACGAGTGATCTATGATTTCTGTTGGACTAAGCGCTTAGAATTACGGGGGCAGTGGGGATGGGTGAGCTGCTAATGTTCACCCCGTTCGCGGCGAGCTTGAGAAAGCTCTTTAGCGAACTGGTCTAGCTTCATTCTTATTTCATTTTCCGTGAGCTTTTTCAATTGCAGAGACTGGCCTTTGGCAGACGCATCTATACGAGGCTCTGCGGCTGAATTATTAGTGACTGCCTGTGCAATCTTGCTCATTCCAACCTCTCCAACAGTATTCAAACACAACCGGGAAGGCACAAAGCCTATCCCCTTCCTAAAGCGTGATTGTCGCAACATATAGTGTCAGCTTTTCTAAGTCAAACAATATCTAGTAAAGCAACGTCGCATAATAAATGTGATACCGACCTATTTTCACAGCAATACTCCATTTCAAAATATTTACTCATTAGATTTCCGACACTTACATCTAAGACTTAAAAAACCAAATGAATAAAACACAGGACAGCCATTTAATTAAATTAGGACACCCAATTTTTAATCAAATCCACTGAAAAGCACCATCGCCTTTATTTTGATCAAAGCTGAAACAGTAAAACCGGTTGAATTGGTCAGAAAATAGAATTGCAGCAGCCAACCCAACGGCAGTTGCACCTTCTATTTCAAGGCTTCTAAATAATTAAATGTGGAAAGTCACAGTAGAGCCTGTGAGGAGGAACAGAAAGAAGAAAGTGCTAAGTGCCGTAGAGTTCTTTTGCGGCGCCCATACCCCGAATCCATTTGAGAGGGTGTTTGAAGTCTGCCCCAACTTCAATTCGAGACTGGTGAAAACGAATAAGAGAGTCTTGCGAACCAGCAGCCGAACCATAATGTTTTTGGAAGTTACGTACAGTTTTCAGCCAGGCAATCGGTGCCACATTAAACGCCGCCAACGTATCTGAATGTTTCTCTAAGAGACGATGAGCCTTGAACAATTCATTCGCTCCCAAATTGATGGCCTGGCCCGTTACCTCTAGTAGAGCAAAATAACTCTTTTGTGAAATAGGCAGTTCCGAGCCTGCCTTGGTTTCGAACTCTGATAACGGTTTCAAACTCGCTTGCTTGCCACCGGTCTGATGCCCCACTAGATGCTTGGTGTTATCGCTAGTTAATAGTTTATGTTGACGGTAGCTGCGATTCTTAACTTTTTTGGCGTGATTGATCAGCCGTTCTTGGATTGATGTGAAGTCACTGTTATCTAAAGAATCAGTAACTCCAGCTCGTATGGGATTGAGATCTACATAAGCCATACAGGTAACCACGGCTTTTTCATCGAGCAGAGCCTGACTTTTAAATCGGCCTTCCCAAAACCGGCCACTGCATTGATCTTCTTTGTTCGCTTGACGGGCAACTGTCTCGTTAATGCAGCGCATAAACCAGCTTATATCTTGAAGGCGCTCTCGCCACAAATCGAGTTTTTGCTGTAGTAGTTTTTGCGCCGCTCGAGAGTTTTGATTTTTTACAAGCGTCTGGGCTAGGACTCCATTTCTTGGAAACAAAGTACTCCAGCGTGCAATTACTTCGTCGTCGCTTAAGGCCCGTGCATTCTCTCGATCAACATGTAAAACCAGATGATAGTGATTACTCATGATTGCGTAAGCACACACGTCAATTGAAAACGACGCAGAGAGCTGCTTGATCTTAATCACCAGCCATTTTTTGCGATGATCAAAATTGCGACCGGTAACGGGATCCTCCCCGCACAGGTAAGCCCGCCTAACACAGCGACTTATGCAGTGATAGTAAGGCGTATCATCTAGAGAGATTTGTTGGCTTCTTGCTTGTGTCACGGAAATCGATGGCTGCTTGGGCAGTTTCAGTCTTTAAACGGACGATCGATTCTAGAGTGTTTGTTGTACTATGCAAGGCTAAATGCGAAACTCGCTCGAGTGACACTGACACATAGCTAAATACAGAGGTTTGACAGCCAAAATGAGAATTGGAATCGATTTGGGTGGAACAAAAATAGAGGGAGTTGTTCTAGCAGACAACGGAGATTTGGCAAAGAAAATACGTATGCCCACCCCAGGAACCGACTATCAAGCAATAATTGGTAGCGTATGTAGCATCGTTCAGGAACTGCAGTACCATTCTGCTCAGAAAATGACTGTAGGTATTGGTTCACCTGGCGCTTTGTCAAAAACGACGCAACTAATGAAGAACTGCAATTCCATATGTCTTAATAACCAGCCACTGCAACAAGATATAGAGGCTGCTCTAGGCTACGGAATTAGGATGGAAAATGATGCTAATTGCTTCGCCTTGTCCGAGGCCCATTATGGCAGCGGCAGCCAAGCGAAATCAGTATTCGGCGTAATTATTGGTACTGGCACTGGCGGCGGCATCGTCATCAACCGTGAGTTAGTGACAGGCCCCAATAGCATTGCTGGGGAATGGGGTCACAATTCACTGCCTAGCAATGCCAGGCATTTAATTGGTGACGATAGATACTGCTACTGTGGAAGGAAAAATTGTATCGAGACTGTTTTATCTGGCAGGGGGCTTGCGGCAACCCATTTAGAGCGCACGGGCTTTACTTTGGATGCTTTAGAAGTCGCAGAAGGCGCCAAGGCTAAAATACAAGACTGCGCAGATTCGCTTGCCATCTATAGCAAGCAGCTGGCGAGCTGCCTGACTACAGTCGTTAACTTAATCGATCCAGAAGTAATTGTCTTAGGCGGCGGCCTATCCAATATCGAAAGCCTTTATGAAAGCGTCATTAGAGATATGGATGGGCTAGTCTTTACCGACAACATTGAAACTAAGATTTGCACACCGAGTTTCGGCGACGCCAGTGGGGCTAGAGGCGCCGCGTGTTTGTGGCCGGTAAATGGCTAACTCACTAAGCACTAAAAGGGTGTCTGAGAATAATAGTTTCTTCTCGATCCGGGCCAGTAGATATAATGTCAACTGGCACCTCAACGGCTTCTTCGATAAATTTGATGTAGCTTAGAGCATTCGGTGGAAGCTCTTCTAAAGACTTAGCCCCCACTGTAGACTCACTCCAACCAGGAAGCTCTACGTAAATTGGTTCTAGGCTATTGAAATTATCAATATCCATCAGACTGCCAGATGTGTTTGTTTCGCCTTTGTAGCCAGTGCATATCTTTATCGAAGCCAACCCATCCAGCACGTCCAACTTTGTCAAACAGATACCGGAAACGCTATTAATTCGCACTGCTAATTTTACCGCCGATGCATCAAACCAGCCGCAGCGTCGATCTCTGCCGGTGGTAGCTCCTTTTTCATGTCCGACTGACGCAAGGTGCTTTCCTACTTCGTCAAACAGCTCGGTTGGGAACGGCCCTGAACCTACCCGAGTAGTGTAGGCCTTGGTGATACCTAAGACATAGTCCAGATACAGCGGACCATAGCCACTGCCCGTAGCAGTTCCACCTGCAGTAGTATTTGATGAGGTGACATAGGGATAAGTGCCATGGTCAATGTCTAACAAGGAGCCCTGGGCGCCTTCAAACAATATGTTATCGCCAGCTTTACGGTGGGTATGCAGAATGTCGGTAGTATCAGCAATCATGGGTTTAACTTGATTCGCCAATTCAGATATCAAATCGAAGGCTTCATTGAAATCTACTGTGTCTGTCTCATAGTAATTCTTCAGGAGAAAATTGTGATACTCCAATAGTTCACGCAGGCGCTCCGCAAACAAATTTTCTTTTAGAGTTTCCGCCAAACGAATACCGCGGCGCGCTGCCTTGTCTTCATAGGCTGGCCCGATACCGCGCCCAGTCGTACCGATTTTGTTATCACCTTTCTTTAATTCACGCGCCTGGTCCAAAGCAACATGTGATGGCAAAATCAAAGGGCAGGCCCCGCTTACCCTTAAACGCTCTCGCACTGGAATACCGGTCGCTTCGAGCTCAGTGATTTCCTTTATCAGTGCCTCTAAACTCAGCACTACACCGTTACCAATAATGCAGCTTACATGCTCTCGTAATATTCCCGAAGGCAATAGATGCAGCACTGTTTTCTTGCCTTCTATGACCAACGTATGGCCTGCGTTGTGGCCGCCCTGAAACCGAGCGACTACAGCTGCCTGGTCTGTTAGGAGGTCGACTATCTTGCCTTTACCTTCATCGCCCCACTGGGTTCCAAGCACAACTACAGATTTTGCCATTTCACATTCTCTACTTTTTACAAAGTTTACTTCACGGTGTTAATAAATCGTTATGTCGATCGTATTCGAATTAAAGCGGTTCAACCGTCCACAGGTCAGCCACTTTAATGAGCTGCCTATTGCAGGCCAATTCTTCCAATTCATTGGCCTCGAGACTGTCTTCTAAATTTACGATAACGGTTTCGCCACTACCACGCAGCTCAACAATTTTAGCCAACAGCTCAGGAGCAGTGCCGTTAGGAGCCAGTATTCCAAGCTTGCGAGAAATTGATTTCCCTGAGAGTTTTGCCAGTACCTTCAGATCGCTATCGAATCCAGAGGCTGGTCGCGCGCGGCCAAAGGCCTCACCAATATCGTCGTAGCGGCCGCCTTTAGCGACAGCTCTACCATAGCCTGGTGTGTATGCCGCAAAAACAATACCGGTGTGATACTCGTAGCCTCGCAGCTCACACAAATCGAAATGAAGATTTATTTGAGGGTTGCGCTGTTTGACACTCTCGGCAACTGTTATAAGTTCTTGTAATTCGGCTTTGACACTATCAGGCGCATCAGCAAACAGTAAGACGGCGTCATCAAGCGTCGACTCATCGCCATTTAGCCAGGTTAAACGTCTAAGCATTTCGCAGTACTTTTCGTCTTTGACATTGGCGTAAACGATTTCATCTATCTCATCGAAGGCCTTTTTTTGTACCGCCAAAAACAATTCTCGTTCAGTCTTAAACCCTAGTCCTGCTTCCTGCACAAGCGTTCGAAAAATACCCACGTGGCCAAGCACGATATAAATCTCATCGATACCCACCCTGACCAGCGTTTCCTGCATCAAACTAATAAGTTCAATATCACATTCTACACCGGCATGACCGAACAGCTCAGCGCCTACTCGGAAAGGCACCCTCGAAGTCATGATGCCGCGTGGCTTGGTATGTAAAACAGTGTCCGCATAGCACAAGCGCACCGGGCCATTGCGCTTCATGCCGTGAGCATCGATGCGAGCAACCTGTGGAGTAATGTCGGCACGGATACCCATCATCCGGCCACTAAGCTGGTCAGTGATTTTAAATGTGTTTAAATCTTGGTCATGAGATGAACCCACTAACAGTGAGTCTAAAAACTCTATCATGGGTGTGATAACTAACTGATAGCCCCAAGATTCGTAGAGGTCCAGTAATTCTCGCCGCAGCGTTTCGAGTTTGTAGGCCTCAACTGGGAGGATCTCTTCAACCCCATCAGGTAACAGCCAACGTTTAGCAGAAGTCATTCTTGTCTGAGCTCTTTTCTATTTTTATTTCAATTGATTATGAGCAGTAACCCGGTGCCGAGCAACATAGAGCCCAGTCCCATGTATCTCATGGTGTTGTCGTCGATCTGGTCTAATAATTTTAACATTTTGCGCCAACGCTGAGGATCAATACAGGGAATCAGGCCCTCGATCACTAACATCAAACAAAATGCAATGGCTATCTCATGCAGCATAAGTAAAGATAACCCTCAGACCTAGGTACTAGTGAAAAATTTTAGCCGGTTTCTAAACGACAAACCTGAGCCACACTTTCGCATCGCTCAGGTTTGTTCGTATTGCCCTAACGGGCTTCTACAATTTTACTCTACCCTATTGGGTAGAATCACTGCTCTTCAAATACTTGAAGTAGTCGCTTTCCGGATCAAGCAAAAACACATCACTCTTCGACTGAAACGTCTCACGGTACGAACTTAGACTTCGAGTAAAGGCGAAAAACTCTGGGTCTTTGCTGTAAGCTTCTGCGTAGATAGCCGTTGCTCGGGCATCGCCTTCACCGCGGGCTTTCTCGGCGTCTCGATAGGCTTCTGCTTGGTAAATGACAGCCTGACGCTCTGCATCGGCGCGAATACCGATAGCCAATTCTTCACCACGAGAGCGTATTTCTTGGGCTTCGCGATTACGCTCGGTAATCATTCGGTCATATACTGAAGAGCGCACATCGTCAGGAAGATCGATACGCTTAACTCGAACATCAATCACTTCAATGCCGATATCCGCCGCTGTAGTTCTGTTTAGTTCTTCAGTAAGGTCTAGCATTAACTGATCACGCTCACCAGCAACCACTTCAATTAAATTACGCGCGCCGATTTGATCTCGCAGACCGTCATTAATTCGTGATGCCAATAGGTTACCAGCAGTTAAGGCGCTACCTCGAGTAGAGACGTAGAACTGTCCTTCGTCGACAATGCGCCATTTGGCGTACGAGTCGACCTCCAATGCTTTTTGCTCGAGCGTTAAGAATCGCTCAGATGCGGTTTCTTCAGTTTGGATTCGTGCGTCAAATTTTCGAACAGTCTGAATCCATGGCATTTTAAAATGCAAACCTGGCGCGATGCTTTCACGTACTAGTTCGCCAAATTGCAACATTACAGCTTTCTCTGTTTGTCTCACTACAAATAGAGAGTTACTACCAACAATAACGACTACAAATAATAGTCCTACCAATACGAGATTCTTCATGGTCGAGTGCCTCTGTTAGTATTCAATCGAGACCGGTCAACAGAATTTGTTGAAGAGCCATTCAAGAAAGGAGCAAGCTCATTAGCGAAACTTTGCCACTCTTGTGAGTTGCTCGGTCTGCTGCCGCCAGGCGCTGAGTTGTTTTGCTCCATGATTTTATCCAACGGCAGGTAAAGCATATTGTTGCCGCCCTTGACATCAATCATTACCTTGCTGCTTGCTGATAGCACGTCTTGCAACGAATCAATATACAAACGCTGACGTGTGACCTCAGGCGCTTTAGAATATTCAGCTAGTAGTGAATTAAATCTAGATGCATCACCTTCCGCTCGAGCAATAACTCGTTCTTTATAAGCATTGGCTTCTTCTATTTGCCGCTGCGCTTCACCGCGAGCATTCGGGATGATTTGATTCGAGTACTGTTGAGCTTGATTTTGAGAGCGCTGCTCGTCCTCTCGGGCGCGAATGACGTCATCAAAAGCCGGCCGAACATTATCAGGTGGCTGGGTGTTTTCTACGTTCACTCGGCTAATTAGAATGCCAGTGTTGTACATATCCATATACTCTTGCAGCCTCTCTCTAACATCAATAGAGACCTGATCTCGCCCAGTCGTCAGTATTAGGCCCATAGTAGTACCGCCAACAACGTGACGTATTGCCGACTCAGCGGCATTATCGAGGCTGAGCTCAGGGTCTCTTACTTCGATAACATACTTCACAGGGTCCTGGATCAGATACTGAACTGTGACATCAATATCAATGATGTTTTCATCTGTCGTCAACATTGCCTGACTCAGATAAGTCTCGGTATTAAGCTCTTGGACGTTCACGACGGTTATTTCATCGATCAGCGGCGGATTCCAGTGCAGCCCCGGCTCAACCGTTGCATCAAGTGCTTTACCAAAACGCAGCACCACGCCCTGCTCAGCTTGGTCGACGGTGTAGAAGCCTGTAAAGCCCCAAATCACGGCAGCCACAGCTAACACGCCGATCAACATACCGGTAGAAAGACCACCCCCAAAAGGATTGTTGCCGGAAGATTTTGAGCCACCTCCGCCACCTCCGCCACCACCACCTTTGCCACCCAATAAATTATTGAATTTTTTGGAGATGTTGCGAATTACTTCGTCAATATCCGGCGGCCCCTGGTCACCACCACCACGGCGACCATTGCCCCAAGGGTCATTGTCATTTCCGTTATTTCCAGGTTCATTCCAAGCCATTGGCTTCTCCGTAGTTTTCTAAGACGCGATTGTCAATTTTAGCTAATTATTGTGAATTTACACAGTGTTTTGAGTAGATTGGTAGCAACAGCTCCCATTTAACGACTCATCAACCGATTTTCTAGTATTTTAGATGCCTACTGCGTTCAGTTTTCCCTCGCCACAGCCCTCAACTAACTCTGCTGCGCCTTGTCGCAAAATACGATCCAGCTCATCTTTAGGCAGATGGACATTGACCAGGTAATAACCATCGCCACTGGCCTGTTCGTTCTCGATATATTCGTTTTGGTAAAGCTGGCTGCGCAGTTTGCCATTTTGTGGCGCTATCCGCAGCCAAACCTTCGCAAGTTTTCCGCCTAGTAATTCACTAATGGCTTCGAGCAGCAATTCCATGCCTGCGCCGGTTTTGGCTGAAACCCAGACCCTTATTGGCTTGCCTTGCCCATCACGTTCAATGCGTGGCGTTGCAGTTTCTACTAAATCAGATTTATTCATGACCTCAAGTTGTGGCACTGCATCTGCCCCAATCTCTGCCAGTACTTTATTAACCTCTTTTATTTGCTCGTCGTTCTCTTCGTTAGAGGCATCAATCACGTGCAGCAAAAGATTCGCCAGCACGGTTTCTTCTAAGGTGGCACGAAACGCCTCTACCAGACCGTGGGGCAGATGGCTGATGAACCCCACCGTATCGGCAAGAATGGCGCCGCCGAAGTTCGGCAAGTTCAACTTACGCAGGGTTGAATCCAAGGTTGCAAACAGCTGGTCTGCCGCATAAGTTTCGGCGCTTGTCAGCTGATTAAACAGTGTAGATTTCCCAGCATTGGTATAGCCAACCAAGGATACCGTAGGTACTTCAGCGCGCTTTCTTGCTCGCCTGCCTTGCTCCCGCTGACCACGAACCTTGGTCAAACTTTTTTGAATCGATTTGATCCGTTGCCCAATCATACGCTGATCGAGCTCTAATTGAGACTCCCCAGCTCCTCGCATACCAATACCGCCTTTTTGGCGGTCTAAATGCGTCCAGCCTCTTTTTAGCCGAGTTTTTAGGTGTTCTAGTTGCGCCAACTCCACCTGTAGCTTGCCTTCATGACTACGGGCTCGCTGGGCGAATATATCCAGAATCAATCCGGTGCGGTCGAGCACGCGACACTTTAGAAAGCTCTCTAAATTGCGTTCTTGAGATGGAGAGAGGGAATGATTGAATAAAACTAGGTCAGCACTATGAGCATGCATCGCTTCGCTGATTTCTTCCAGCTTGCCCGTGCCAACGAAATACTTGGACGACGGCTGCTTACGACTTCCGGTTAAATAGGCTACAGGTATAGCCCCCGCGGAAATCGCAAGCTCTTCAAACTCTGCTGGGTCCTCACGCTCATCTTCGGAATCGATTGAAAGATGCACAAGGATAGATACTTCACCAGATTCTGGCCGATCGAAAAACAATCAGTAACCTCTCAGGTAAGCGTTATGCGTTGCCCGGATCCACAGTCTCTTCTTCCTCGAACATGTCACCAGCGCCTTGCATTGGAATTTTAACCATTCGAGCAGGGACAACTGTGGAAATAGCATGTTTGTAGACCATTTGGCTTACTGCGTTTTTAAGCAAGATAACAAATTGATCAAACGATTCAATCTGCCCCTGCAATTTGATACCACTCACCAAATATATAGAAACTGGAATGCGCTCTTTGCGAAGCACATTAAGAAATGGGTCCTGTAGTGTATGCCCTTTGGACATTTTATTCTCCTTGCTTTCTGTTGAGCGATAATTGAGGCTCTACCTAAGCCTTGCTGTTTTATTTGAAGATCTTTGCATACTACAAAAGACCCAGAACACTAGACTATATTGCGATAGAGTCCACGAAATTCAAGACACTGTCGACCGATTTCGCTGAGGGCTCGGCTAAGCTATGCAAATTATCCCAACTTCGCAGCCAAGTAAGCTGTCGCTTGGCCAGTTGCCTGGTAGCAATAATACCTCGCTCCAGCATGCCATCATAATCAAGCTCACCAGCAATGTGTTGCCAAACTTGGCGATAACCTACTGATTTCATTGAAGGCATTTCTATTTTAAGATCGCCGCGGCGGTAAAGCACGTCAACCTCATCAACCAAACCCAGTCTCAACATCTCCCGAAACCTGTGCTCGATTGTACTGTGTAGTACGCGCCGGTCAGGTGGTTGGATTGCGAAGTAATGAAGATTAAAAGGCAACTCATTGTCATTATCAATCTGGTTTTTCTCATCGAAATGAAACTGGGACAATGTTTTACCACTGATTCGATACACCTCAAGAGCTCGTTGCAGCCTTTGCGGGTCATTAGGGTGGATCCGCTGGGCAGCCTGAGGGTCAACCGCGGCTAGCTCTTGGTGCACTGCTTGCCAGCCTTCGCGACGGGCCAACTCTTCAATGGCAGCCCTAGTAGCAGGGTCTGCACTGGGCAACTTCGCCATTCCATCACGCAAGGCCTTTAAATACAGCATAGTACCACCCACAAGAAGCGGTATATCGCCTTGCTTAATAATTGAAGCAATCTCGATTTTAGCATCTGAGCAAAAATCGGCGGCTGAATACGCCTCGCTAGGGTCTTTAAAACTAATAAGTCGATGAGGGGCTAAAGCAAGTATGTCTGCACTGGGCTTGCCAGTGCCAATATCCATGCCTACATAAATCTGGGCAGAATCTACACTGACAATCTGAAACCCGCCCCGCTTAACCAACTCAACCGCCAGCGCGGTTTTACCTGACGCAGTTGGTCCCATAAGGCAAATTACGTTGGGTTTATCAGGGATTTTTTTCATGAACTAAGCCTTAGACTATTGGGTATTACTGGCCCCGAAGAAATAGTTTGTCCAAGGCATCTAGGCTTTGATACACCCAGGTTGGGCGCCCGTGGTTACACTGGCCGCTGCGTTGCGTTGCTTCCATATCTCGAAGTAAACCGTTCATCTCAGGAATGCTGAGATGCCGATTGGCGCGCACGCTGCCATGACATGCCATGGTCGAGAGCAGCTCATCTTGATGGGCTTGAATTCTGTCGCTGTTACCATACTCCAACATGTCAGAAACCACATCGCGAACCATTTGTTCCACATTTGAGTCACGGAGAATAGACGGTATTTGTCTGACCACGATGGATTCTTCGGACAGCTTCTCGATCCCAATACCTAACCCGAGCAGCTCTTGCTGGTGAGATTCCACGCAATCTGCTTCCGAGGTGCTCACAGCAATAGACAAAGGAACCAACAAAGGTTGCATAACTAGGGCTTCATTTTGACAAGCAGTTTTCATCCGCTCATAAGTAATCCGTTCATGCGCCGCGTGCATGTCCACAATTATCAGCCCATCTTTGTTCTGGGCCAAAATGTAGATACCGTGAATTTGAGCAACCGCATAACCCAGCGGTGGAACGTCTGGACTGTCGGCGTTAAGCCTTTCCAGAACCGCCAATTGATCTTGAACACTGGCACCGGTTGGCGCGGGGTTATAGTAATAGCCAGAACCGCGGGCATCAGATAAACCTAAGCTATTTTGATGTTCCGGTGCTGCCTGTAGCGGTGCCGCTGCAAAACCCTGAGGAGCATAATTATTCTGAGTGGCAAAAGGTGAAACCTCGTGATTAGTGGCGTTTTCAAACCGATCACTAGGTCTTACTTCGGCTAGGGATTTGTGCAGCGTGCTGAATAAAAAATCATGGACTAGTCTGCCCTCTCGAAACCGCACCTCATGTTTAGTGGGGTGCACATTGACATCAACTGTCGCTGGATCACATTCCAAATAAAGTACGTAAGCGGGGTGACGGCCATGGAATAGCACATCGCGATAAGCCTGTTTAACTGCATGGGTTACGAGCTTGTCTCGAATAATTCGCCCATTGACGTAAAAATATTGCAGGTCTGCTTGGCTACGAGAAAAAGTGGGCAAGCTAACCCATCCCCACAATCGGAGTCCCGCACGCTCGGAGTCGATAAACACTGAGTTTTCAACGAAACTCGGCCCACAGACTAAACCCACGCGGCGCTGCCGCTCTTGGGGTGATTTTGCCGGCAGCAAATTGTGTATGCTACGTTGATTGTGGCTGAGATTGAAATGGACATCGAATCGACTCAGCGCGATGCGCTTTACTATCTCATCGATTTTAGAAAATTCTGTTTTTTCAGTTTTGAGGAATTTTTTACGCGCCGGGGTGTTAAAAAACAAATCCCGCATTTCGACTGTAGTGCCTTGAGGATGCACAGCCCGCTGCAGTTTGGGATCCATATTTTGCCCCTCAACCTCTACTTGCCAGCCACTCTCATCGTCGGCTTCGGTAGCTTTCGAGGTGAGCGTCAAGCGGGAGACTGAGCTTATACTGGCCAGCGCCTCACCGCGAAAACCAAGACTTGCAATGGCTTCGAGGTCTTCAAGATCATGGATCTTACTGGTGGCGTGCCGACTCAGCGCCATAGCCAAATCATCTTTGTGAATGCCTTGGCCGTTGTCTCGAACCCGCAGTAATTTCACGCCTCCGAGCTGAACATCTATTTCAAGTCGAGTCGCCCCAGCGTCTAGGCTATTCTCGGCAAGTTCTTTTACCACCGAGGCTGGCCGCTCCACTACCTCACCGGCAGCAATCTGATTGGCAAGGCGTTGACTGAGTAAATTGATTCGAGGCATTAAGTCAGTGTTTTAAAAAAAATTAGAGGTGTCGTTATTGTAACACTCTAAAACCTGAATAGAATCGCTCAGTGGCAATCAGTCCCTTCTTGATAAGGATGCAGGTTTAAATGGTTGGGATTTTCAAAACTTGGCCAACCATGATGCGGTCGTTGGCCAGATCGTTGGCCGCTCGCAAGCTGGCTAGACTAATGCTGTAGCGCACCGCGATTTCGGACAGAGTCTCGCCACGGCGTATTTTGTGCTGTGAGACCAACGCCTCATTGGAGCCAGCTATTGTTAGCTCTTGACCTACGCGAATGGTGTTAGAGGTCAGTCGGTTGGCCGACTTCAATGCGCCTAGAGAAACACCAAATTTATCGGCTATTTCGGAAAGACTGTCGCCGCGCTTAACCACATAGCTAGTGGGCACCACGCCGTTGGCTTTTTGCCATGCTATAAGCGTATCTTCTGGCGGCGAATCGTAAAAGTAATTCTTGACCCCTCTCGCTATAGCGCTGGCCATTTGATTTTGAAACGCCGATGAATTGAGCTTCTTAGCATCTTCTGGGTTGGTTAAATAACCGGTCTCAATCAACATTGAAGGAATATCCGGAGAGTTGAGTACTTGCAGTGAGGCCTGCTGCACTTTGTTTTTGCGCAAAAACGCAACTCCATCCAATGATTCGAGTATTCGGGTGCCGGCAACAAGACTCTGCTCCATGCTCCAAGCCATTTGCAATGACACAAGCGTAAGGGCGACATCATCGTCTAATCCGCCAAGCGCTATATCGCCACCGACGCCGCCCAATAGATCTGAGCTATTTTCTTTTTCCACCACGCGGCGGGTATTTTCTCGGTCTGCGCGATCACCGGACAACGCATACAGCGTCACTCCTTTGGCGCGGCTATTTTTATACCAGTCGGCGTGAATCGCTATAAAGATGTCTGCTCTGCTGTCTCGAGCTATTTGCGGGCGACGCTTTAGCTCAACGTAATAATCTGCCTCGCGAATCATAATGGCTCGGTAGCCGGGCATACTGTTGATCTGTCGCTGCAAGGCTTTAGAGATTGCCAATGTCACGTTTTTCTCTCTTAGACGGCCATCGGGACTAATGCTGCCTGGGTCCTCACCCCCGTGGCCTGCTGATATGGCAACAATGATGTCCCGTTTTTCTTGGAAGGTTGGCGCAGGCGTAACCCGAGACACAATGGATGCGACAACCGAACTGCCGGCTAAGTCATAAAGATCGACGACTAGTCGATCATTGTGCTCTGAATTCGGTGCGAGGGTAAAACTTGAAGGTTTGGTTGGCGAATTCAGATCTAGCACCACCCGCAGGTCAGTGCCATCACGAACTCCGCTGCGCATCGTCTGAATAGGGCTTGCAGTGAAATCCAAACCATCGAAGCGGGCTCTCTGCGTAGTATTTTGAATATCAATCACCACGCGATCTGGGTTATCCAAAGTGAACAACGAGTAGGTAACAGGACCAGACAAATCAAACACTAAGCGCGTGTGGTCCGGTGCGCGCCACATGCGGACGTCTTCAAGCTCAGCCGCGATCGTTTTTAGGCTCGCTAGCGATGCCAATAGCAAGAGAAACACGATAAGGTGAATTTTCGATACACGGATAATGTTCATGGATGTTTCTGAGACCTACTTCCAGATGTCTACTTATTCGGCCTTACAGCGATAATCTTTGGTAAATCAGCGCACCTTTATCGGATTCAATTCTACAGTGTAAAGCTCTGCCAGTTCCATTTGAGCTTAAGTAAAGGCTTAAATCGGCGGGCGGCAGACGATCGCCACCTTTGTCAGGCCACTCAATGAGGCAGACGCTGTTATCATGAAAATAGTCTTGTATGCCTAAATACTCTACCTCATCCGCACTGCCTAGGCGATACAGATCTAAGTGGTAAAGCTGGCAATGGCGTAGTTCATAAGGCTCGACGAGGGTGTAGGTTGGGCTTTTTATGGCGCCCTTTACACCGTAACCTCGCATGAAGCCTCTAGCCAATGTGGTTTTGCCTGCACCAAGATCGCCGTGCATATGAATCACGCCGCCCAAAGTCTGCACCCCTAGGTCTGGCTGTTCAGTGTCAGGACCCGCTACAGGGTTAGCGAACGTCGCCCGAGCTAGATTGGTACCGAAAGCAAGGGTGGCCTCTTCATCGGCAAGATAAATGTCACAATTCATAATCACTAGAATTCATAATCACTAGATGGTTGCTTAAGGCTTAACACCTTAACGGTCTCAATAGGGGTGTGGTGATACTGTAGGATTCACCAATTGACGGACAAAATCCAGTAGGTCAGTGGCTTTTAATCCACGCTCGCCCTGCGCACGGGCGGCAAGGTCAGCCGCTTCGCCATGGACAGCAGCCGCTGCCTTGGCAGCGTCCGAGCAACTCAAACCTTGTGCTAGGAAAGAACCTATAATGCCACTGAGTACATCTCCCATTCCTCCGCTGCCCATGCCAGGATTACCTTCCGTGCATAGGGTTACAGGTGAGTTAGCACTCACTTCGCCGATAAGTGTGCCACTGCCTTTTAGCAAACAAGTGCAGTGATAAGTTGCGACTAGTGTGCGCACAGCATCGAATCGATTGCGCTGGATCTCTGCGGTATTAATGCTTAGCAGCGCAGCCGCCTCTCCCGGATGGGGGGTTAGCACCCATGGCATGGCTTGCAATCCCGACAAAAGTGCCTGCCTATCCACGAGCAGGTGCAGTGCATCCGCATCAATTACCAACGGCAGATTGTTTGTGCGGCTGGCTTTGAGTACTAAGGCAAACAGCTGTTGTGACCACTTGCCTTTTCCCAAACCCGGCCCGACCACCAAGGCAGTTGCTCGGTCTAACAGCGCCTCAACTGACGTCCAGTCTTTTGCCTGAGAAGGAGCCTGCAGCGATGAATCTTCGGTGCCACACACCATTAGCTCGGGGCAGCGAGCCAGCGCCGCGGATCGATTTACTGATCGAGTCACAATACTTACCAACCCTGCGCCGCCACGCAGGGCTGCTTCTGCGGCCATGATTACGGCGCCACCGTAACCGGTGTCGCCACCAACTATTACAACATGCCCATTGCAGCCCTTGTGTGCGGATCGCGGCCTTGGCATAAAGTGCCGGGTGGCATCGTTTATATCAAACCGCTGAACTGCAGATTTGGGTGCCGTTTGTGCAAGATAAACCTCTGCCGGCAGCTCTAAATCACTGAATAAAATCTCGCCGCAAAAATCCTGGCCCTGGCCGGTCAGCATGCCTTGCTTGAGACCAATAAACGAGACCGTAATATCGGCCTTTACAGCACTACCCATTGGCATACCGGTGTCACTGTGAAGACCAGAGGGAATATCTATTGCAAGCACAGGACCTTGGCTAGCATTCATCTGCTGAATAGCCTGCGCATACTCGCCCGAGACAGGTCGGTCCAGCCCGGTACCAAATAGCGCATCAACAGTTATTACTTCCTGCTGCAACGCTGTGGGAGTTACGAATTCAGCGAAGTGGCGAAAGTTTACGCCCGCCTGCTGCGCCGTCTCAAAGGCCGCTGCCGCGTCACCGCGCAACGTATTGGTGTCGCCCAACACTATTACTTCACAATTCAACCCCGCGACCGTGGCCAGCGCCGCAACGATGAATCCGTCGCCGCCATTGTTGCCGCAGCCGGCAAATACCCTTAAGAATCGAATGTGAGGCCAGCGTTGCTTTATTGTTTCGAAAGCAATCGCACCAGCCCGCTGCATTAGCGCAAAACCAGGAATGTTAAACGACTGGATCGCCAAGTTATCCAATTGTTTAACTTGGTCGGCGCTATACAGGGCTTTGGGAAGCCGCAATAAGAAATCGCTCATACTCGGCCTTTGCTCCTGAATGTAAAACTAGCGATCGAATTTATTAATAAGACGGCGCACTAAACGCAGCGCCACATCGAGTTCTTCCGTTGGAATATCATCGGTGGCGTTAATAGCCCAGGGATCCTGAATCTCTCGAAGACTTGCATACACAGTTACCCCTTCATCGGATAGAGTCACTAAAACCGACCGCTTGTGACGCGGATTCTGTGAGTAAAGCAGTAAACCGTCTGTGACCATAACATCGGTAATGCGCTGCACAGCCTGCCTAGATTGCCCAAGAACCCGAGCAATTCCTGGCACTGTCAGCCCGTTTGTAGATAATGCTATAGCGCCAATTACTTTCCAACGGGCATGGGTAAGGCCCATTTTTTCAGTCATGGCATCGCCTTCGGATATCAATAATCCGTTAAGGCGAAATAACGACAGCACCAAGTCCAGAAACAACACTCTTTTTGGGTAATGTGATGGCAATGTATTCTCTCCCATTTGCGTCAGCATGCTGTCATTAATAGTCGTTGCAGTCAATTGATCTGCCTCATTAAAAGGCATCTAAAACTTTCAACCACAATACTGCGACTGTACTAACAGCAAACTAATTTTCAATGTGCCAAGCTACCCGCAGCTTCGGGACCCACGCAGATAAGGACCTCTAATGAATAGATTCTCCCGTATCATCGCTATATCAGCGGCTGGATTGTTGCTCAACAGCCAGCTGGTGCTCGCGCAAGCACAGCTATCTGGCACTCCTGAAGAATTACGCGAATTTCTTCATTCTAGACCAAATACTGTCAATATTAATGGTGAAGGTGAACTCACAGCATACAAAGATGTTGCCAAGGTTAGCTTATTGGTAACCACCGAAGCGCGCAGCTTGAGTGCAGCCATGGCGGCTAATCAGGCCCTACGCAACAAGATGATTGGAGAATTCGTCGCGGCAGGAATCGACATTGAAGATATCAATAATTCAAGGTTTTCCAGTTCTCCTCAATTTGGCTTATTTGGCAAAACGCCCAATAGCTACGAAGTCTCAGCTCGGCTAGAAGTCTCAGCTAAAAGCGAGGAACATCTTCAGTTACTAGCACAAGCTGCTGACAGTAACGCTGAGGTTGAGTTTGAACAGACAGTATTTGAGCACTCTGCCGCAGATGAGTTTGAAGACCAAGTGCGAGAAGCGGCGCTGAATGACGCTATGGCTCAAAAGGTCTACTATGAAACGACCTTAGGTCTTGAGCT
>JBLGBD010000031.1:0-27600 GCA_047617585.1 Pseudohongiellaceae bacterium
AGTACTAAATATCTCTGATGCTTGGACAATCCAAACACTACTCAGTATGGCAGTAAATCCATCTCTGACTAGGAAGAAAATCGCCGCTATAGCTGCGCCTTGCAGTATGAAAAAAAGTCGCTTGCTGGAATGCGCAGAAGCACCTAAAAAAAAATATAGAGTACTGGGACAGCGACCGAAAGCGCGATAATTAATAGCCAGTAGTCACTATTTTGCTCATTTAGAATAGCCACCGAACTTACCAGAATAATGACAGCTATCCCGGCTAGATTCAGCAAATTCTCTGTTAATTTAGTGAGTGAAAACTGCATAGAAGATCCAATAAAAACTTTTAATACCGGTAACTTACAGGGTCGTTAAGCGTCAGGGTTATGGTTTTCGCGGTTGCGGCAGATTATGGCATAAGAACTGGGCTCGTCCCTATAGGCCAAAAGTCATAGTCAATGTTATGACTATTGGCACTTTTGAAGAAATGCCGACCTCTCTACTATGAACGACACTGATTACAGATACACCTCTTAATCATCTTTAATAGAAGGAATTGAATCATGTTTATTGTTCACCAGAGCTCATTTTATCTTCATATTGCAGTCGGAAGCTGTGCACTACTGCTATTTTGGATTCCGGTTTTCACAAAAAAGGGCAATTTGGATCACAAGCGATTCGGTAGATACTTCGCTTGGGCCATGTATACAGTCGCAATTTCCGGCTTCATCATGTCCAGCTTGGATTTGATTATGCCGCTTACAACTCATGCACCAGATGTGATGATGAGCGAAGAGCGTGCGGTGAGCTTTGCGGCCGAGGTTCGAAACCTTGCTGTGTTCTTATTCTCACTCAGCATACTAGTGCTTTCCAGCACCAGGCAAGGTTGGTTGAGCATTCTCCATAGAGATGACCGAGCACCTTTACGAACTCCAATTCATAATGCCTTACTTTTTAGTCTGGTGGCAGTAGGGGTTGGGCTTGGGGTCTATGGCTTAAACAGCGGTAGTGTTCTGTTTATGATTTTTGGAGTCCTGCAGATAGTTACCGGAGTTAGCTCACTGCGCTACAACTACAAAGAAGAGTTGTCACCTAAGGAGTGGTGGATAGAACACTTGCGAGGTCTTATCGGATCAGGGATTGGCGCTTACACTGCATTCTTCGTATTTGGTGGGCGCCAGATTTTTGAAGCACTTTTTCAAGATGCCGCGGCAGATATCAGTATTGTATTGTGGGTTGCGCCGGGAGTCGTGGGTTCGATCTTCATCGCTTATCTTAGCCGGCACTACCGTCATACATTCAGTGGCAAGTGGGCTATAAAACGCGCAGAGGCAAGGGTAGAGTTGTTCTAAATTTCTAAACAGGGTCAATCTTACCCAACTGTATTGTTCATTCTAGGTTTTAAGAGTGCAGGTCAAAAGTCATAGCTCTCTGGTGTTTTATAGTAAGTGCATTGGATGAAAAGGGAGAAACAATAACGGTAATAAAAATTGAGAGACTCTAACAGCTTAGCGCTAACTCTTTACCTGAATCATGGCCAGAACAACATTTCAAGAGTACTATAAGTTCACATTCTTGAAATCCAGTTCAGTGAGGTCTCTCATGAAAAGCAAAGCCATCTCCAGACGCCATTTCCTGCAAGCTAGTGGCGCGGCCGCCATCTGGATTCCCACTGCAGCTAGAGGCTACACCTCAGCGGAAATGCAGGGCTTTTATGCCAACGGCGAGATGTCGGTGAATGTCTCTAAATGGGAATTAGATACGCCGGCCCTGTGTGTTGATTTAGACCTGCTGGAAGGCAATCTCGACAAGCTCGCATCAACAACGTCTAACAATGGAATTGCTAGCCGACCTCACGCCAAGACTCATAAATGCCCCACTATCGCTCAGATGCAGATGGACCGAGGTTCAGTAGGGATTTGTACCGCCAAAGTAAGTGAGGCGGAGGCGATGTTTCAAAACGGCATAGATCAAATTCTAAACACCACTGGCAATGTTACGCCAACGAAAATTAACAGAGCGATGAATTTGCGCCAGCAATGCCCGGGCTTCATACAGGCCACGGATTCACCGCAAAATGCACGCCTTCTCTCTGAAGCGGCTGTTGCCAAAGGCTTGATCGCGGATGTGGTAGTAGATGTTGACCCAGGCATTCGCCGCACTGGCATCCCGTTCGGGCAACCCGCTCTGCAACTGGCACAATTGATTGATCAATTACCGGGCCTGCGTTTTAGAGGCATGCTGTGCTACGACGCAGCAGCGCAGCATGTAGTTGGGTTTGAAACACGTAAAGCTCAGACGCTGGAACGGATGGTACAAGCCACTGATACTTTCGAACTCATGAAGGCGTCAGGTCTTAACACTGAAATATTTAGTGGTGGCGGCACTGGCACCTACAATATTGACCATGGCACCAAGGGTATGACTGATGTGCAGGTAGGTAGCTATGTGTTTATGGATGCACAGTACATGTCAATTGGTGGTGAGACGGATACCGAAGTTTATTCTGATTTTCAGGCGTCGCTAACGATTATGACCACAGTACTGAACGATCAATACCAAGGCCGCGTTACGTCGGACGCCGGCGCGAAGGCCTGCACTATTAATCAGCCTTGGCCTATAGTGAAAGGTGAAACGGGTATGCGCTATCGCTCAGGCTCGGATGAGTTTGGTACTGTACTGTATGACGATGAGCCGTCAAGAACCTACAAGGTAGGTGACAAACTTGAGGTCATCGTCTCTCATTGCGACCCGGTGGTGAACCTCTACGATCATATGTATGCAATTCGTGGGGACAAAGTGGAAGCGGTATGGCCAATCTCAGCCAGAGGCATGTCTGCCTAGGCTGGAGCTTATTAACTTGAAACGATTAAACAGTTAAATTTTTAAGCATTAAAAAGCGCGCGAAGATGGTCGTTTAACATTCGCCCCTGGGGGTCCAGCGAGCGCCGGATCTCCCTAAAGTCTTCGAAGTGTGGATACAAGCCTGTTAGTTCCTTGTGAGTCAGGCTGTGTACTTTACCCCAGTGCGGCCGTCCACCATATTTCCAAAAGATCGGCTCTATGATGTTGAAATAAGGCCGATAATCTTCGCTTGCCATTCTATGGATAGAAATCGTCGCGTGCGGATGATCTCCATAAGACATGCTCAGCCAATTGTCGTCAGCACTTACATAGCGATATTCCAGCGGGAATAAAACATCAATTTTTTGGTCATAAATAGTTTTGAGAATTTCTCTCAAACACTCTGCTCCAACTTCCGCAGGTACCGAGTACTCCATTTCATTGAAGCGGCTGTTGCGCAAATTCGTTAGTAATTTATAAGAAACATCTACTGCTTCGGTCGGCTGAATTCTTGATGCTGTAGCATTAGATATTCTGCGCCGGTGTGCGGGTGTTGGGTTGGATGTTAAACCCATAGATTCAGCAATAGAAGCGTCATCACTGGCCTCGGGCTCTAAGTCTATTTGTCCAATAGGTTCATCGGTTTCATCAATAGAGAGCACCAAGGAATAATCAGAATAGACTAAGGGGAAAATTTCAAAATGCCTATGGCTAGCGGCTAATTCGTCAAAATTTTCCAATATATCTTCTGTTGGTGCCGCCCACTCTCGCTTCTTAAGTTTGTAGGCCCCTCTATTCTGCATTGTCACCTGAGTCACAATTCCTAAGGCACCCACATTGACCCGTGCCGCATGAAACAAATCACCATCACTGGCATCGATATCCATGACTTCACCGCCGGCGGTTACTAATCGCAGTGAGGTCACAAAGGAAGACAAGGCCTGCAAGTCGACACCAGTGCCATGGGTACCTGTTGCTATGGCCCCGGCGACAGTTTGTCGGTCTATATCTGGCAGGTTAATCATACCTTGCCCTATGGCATCGAGTTGCGGTCCTAAATCACCCAAACGTGCACCGGCTCCAAGTGTTACTTGCATGGCCTGCGAATCATAATCACGAATCCCGCTGAGTTGATCAATAACGACTAAATGCCCATCGGTGGGTATCAAGGGGCTAAACGAGTGCCCCGACCCTATTGGCCGAATAGGCCCAAAGGTATTTCTAAGTAGACTGCTAAGTTCATCCTCGCTACTAATATCGTAACGCCCGGCTGGCTGGCAGGTTTGGCCACCTGACCAATTGCTCCAGGAAGTTGATTGAGCGAACGCCGAACCTTTAGCGGCATAGGCACCGAACAAAAGTGCTTTAACGCTCGATGCTAGAAACGATCTTCGGGTAAGATTCTTCATGGGTTTGTACCTGCCATATAAGCAATCATTGCTCTAAAATCGGACACCTCGCAGGACATGCAATAGCCCAGTGGTGGCATGGAGTTATATCCGTTCAAGACATTTTCCAGAATTGCTTGCTCCCCTTGCGCCAACCGACGTTGCCACTCGTCTTGATCTCCAACGACTGGCGCACCTGCTTCACCAGTGATATGACACAGCGCACAACTGCGAACCCACTTCCCCATCACAGCAGCGTCCGCCACATCGTTGCTAAAAGCGGGGCTGGCCTGATGCTGCGGATCTTGAATGTGAAAGTTTGTGCAGCCAGAGAGGAAGACAATTAACACCAGTCCAGTAATTTTCGAGTAAAAGGGATTCATAGAGCGCTCATAGTCGATTTGATTGGGTTTACGTTAAATACTGAAGCCACGGGCCGAATGTTTAACTCAGTCTGTTGGCAGGATACTAGAACTTTAGGTATGCTCCGAGTATAAGTAGAATAAAAGCTATCTCCATCTAAGTCTATGCGCTACTTTGCTTGAAATATCATTTTGCTTACTCCAAAAACCTTGGGAATATCCTTCTATCCCCGCGATTGTGAATATATCTAGCCGATTTTCCACCCTCTAATTCAGTCAATTTTGAATTGTTTGAAATAGCAGGCCGCAGCTCGCCCCAGCTCACATGCTGTGCAGGGACGCACGAATGTCGCGAGTGCATGGGTGGGCAAGAGCGTTCCTGGCAGAAAGCATCCTAAGAACGTTCAAACAACCCGACCTATGGTGACGCCCTTTCTGGTGGAAGTCGGGCAGTGTTAGTGGAAACAGCCTTTTCTTTTAGGTGCTTGAGTATCTTCTCGATGGCCGCTGGGTCTTCTACGCAGGCGATGATCCTGACTGGCCCTTGGCATTTTTCACAGATCTCAAGGTCGATATTGAACACCCGCTTCAGCCTTTGCATCCAGGTCATCGATGCGTGCCGCTCTGCTGGCGATTTTTCATCCCAAGTTTGTGTCTCTTGCTCTTTTCGGCCCCTGCCCCGTTTGGCTGGCGTGACATGAACCCGGTGCTTACTGTTGGGGGCGAACACGCCGTGAAATCTGGTGAGGTTGACCCTGGGCTTGGATACTAGGGCAGCTAAACGCGCAATAAAATCCATCGGCTCAAAGATGACGTGAGTGGTGCCATTGCGGTAAGGCGTCTTGAGCTCATAACGCACCATACCTGTAGAGGTCAGTGACAAGCGCTTCTCGGAAACTGCAGGGCGAGCAATGTAGCGGCACAGTCTCTCTACCTTATTACGTTGATGGTGCAACGCCAGCATGAAGGCTGAATCCGGCCAGCTTGGCCACACGGTCAGAACCCGATGGCAAATCAGGCTTGGGTGGAATGGTTTGCAGAGTGAATACCTTGCGACCTTGCTGCGGACCCATCTCCCTTATCTTACTCCCACTGTTCCTGACGCTTAGGCGGCTCAGATGCTTCTAGAGTATCTGTTGCTAAATCCGATCAAAAGGGCGGATGAGAACCGTCGATGTGGCTTGAAAGCTGCGGCAGCAGCGCAGACGGCGGAAGGCCGCCCGTAGGGTGAGAATTTTGATTTAATCAAAATTCCAATCACTAATTGCGCCAACAGTTTTCAACGAATCGCGCCAGCGCAAAACCCGAGGGGACACACGCCCTTAGGCTATTTGGATTCTTCCGCCCCGAGACGCCATCTCTAACCTGCTGTAAAAACAAAGTACTCTCGTATCTTAAATCCCTGGTATGAGTTGCCGCTACCGTTTGCTCTTGCGAACATGATTTAAAATTGAAACGGGAACGACTTTTCTAACCGGAAAGCCTTCGACCTCTTTCCGGTTGATGATATGGTTTAAACGGCTTTCAATGGCGCATAAATTTTTAAAATCGCCCATTGCCACGAACGATATGGCTTCACCTGTAGCGCCAGCGCGACCCGTTCGGCCAATGCGGTGAATGTATTCTTCAGGTTTAAAGGGCAGGTCATAATTAACAACGCGACTCAGCTCACCAATATCTAAACCACGGGCGGCAACACCTGTAGCAACTAAGTATTTTAGTTTCCCAGATTTAAAATCAGCTAAAATATTTTCACGCATGGCTTGGCTTTTATCACCGTGAATGGCATCTGCTTCAATACCTCGTTTCGCAAGTTGAGCCACCAGTTTGGCAGCAGCGTGTTTCTTCTCGATAAAAATTAACGCCTGATCCCACTTCTGCTCGTTAATTAAATGACTCAGCAAGGCAGACTTTGTGTCTTTGTCTATGGTGATTAACCACTGGTCAATATTGGGTGCCGTAGTGTCTTCTGGTGAAATCGATATCTCAACAGCGCGCAGACCCATTTTGCTGGCCGAAAAATGATCGGCAAAGATGCGAACGCCATTGTTCACGGTGGCCGAAAACAATAGATTTTGACGGTCTGCAGGTAAGCGCTCAATGATCTTCTTGATATCATCAGCAAAACCCATATCCACCATTCGGTCTGCTTCATCTAACACCAGCACTTCAAGCTCATCAAAATGCAGCGCACGCTGATGAGCCAAATCCAGCAATCTGCCCGGAGTGGCCACTAAAATATCAATACCTTTAATTAAACGCTGCTTTTGTGGTTCGCTATCAACACCGCCATAAACAGCCATAGAACTTAGGTTTAAATGCTTGCTGTACTGCGCAACATTTTCAGCAACCTGCACCGCTAATTCCCGTGTAGGAGTCAGGATAAGAGCGCGTATACGTTTGCCTCGCAAGATACGCTCTTTGTTAAATAAGGTTAATATCGGCAGGACAAACGCGGCGGTTTTACCTGTACCCGTTTGAGCGGTGGCAATAAGGTCTTTCCCAGAAATAATGATGGGGATCGCTTGTTTCTGAATTGGGGTAGGAGTTGTATAACCCAATTCTTCAATTGCTTGTACAACAGGATTACATAATCCAAGTTTTAAAAATGGCATAGAAGCTCTTTTAGATTGTCGTAGAAGGGGCAACACTCATTATAGCAGCAAGGGGTTTCGGAGAGTTGTTTAATCAAGGGGCAGAATAAAGCTACAGTAGTTTTAGGGTACATTTACTAGAAATTCATAGCACACTTCTTAGCACACTCTGGCTTTTCAGTTTTAACTCACTGATTCAATTAGGGAATCGGTCACGCTGTCTATTGAAAATCCTCGTCTCGGTGGTTCGATTCGCTCGCGCATCCTTGCACTCGGCCTGAAGGCCAGCCTCTGGCTGCGCAAAATCGTTCCAGACGATCTTGCCCGCCCCTGGGAACCATTTCTTGATAAATATTCCCCTATCAAACACATAAACGTGGTCTGTCCCCTTTCTTTTTCTCAGCGTGGGGAACGCTGCACGTTCAGCCATGCTAGCATCATTTGCGTCACCAACTCAGGTCGCTCATGGTGTGGAAAGTGATTCACTCCAGGAATTGTCATCAGCGTCCAGTTTTCAGCTAGATGCTCCCACGTGCTGTTTACACCTTCTGCTAAGAGCGCAGTATCCAACAAGCCATGAAATTGCAGCACCGGCGCCTGAACTTCAGGTAGCTCTAGGAAAGCACCAGAGGTGTAGGGGTCGCGGGGGTAGTTCGCCCGATAATAATTCATCATGGATTCTATACTTGAGCGGCCAAAGGCTTCACTGTACTTTTCAAAAAGATCTGCATCACCTCGCGCCAATCCTGTGGCCAATGCATCGCCTGTGATGTTCTCGTGATAATCGGGCTGCTGAAAGTTTCGCGCATAAATTGAGTTTTCGTGTTGCTGCTCAAACTTCGCCAGCTCACGCACCAGGTTTGCCGGGTGAGGCAGGTTAAGAATAATCAGCTGCTCGGTAATATCTGGACGCATTGCAGCCACGCTCCATGCGATACCGCCGCCCCAGTCATGACCAACAATAATTGCACTGGATTCGCCTTCAGCTTCAACTACCGCTGCTACATCAGACACCAAAATATCCAGTGCATAGTTCTCAATGCCTTGTGGTTGATCGCTGAGGTTATATCCCCGCGTGTCCATGGCAACAACTGTATAGTGTTCTGCCAATGGCCCCATCTGATTGCGCCAAGTATACCAAAAGTCTGGAAAGCCATGAATTAGAACCATTAGTGGCCCGCTGCCCATGCGCACATAATGCAGGTTCACTCCGTCATTGTCGGCGTAACGGTGCTCAACTTGTTCGGTTACGTCCTGGGCAAAGACTGAGTTGCCCAGCAGCAATCCAAAGGCAATCGTTGTGGAAAGCAGGGCTTCACGAAATTGAATAGTCATCAATATTTCCTAATGGCAATAATGGGTCATATCAAGAAATCAAATTACTCCGACTCCTTTGATCTTTATGGAACTTCTACTGCTCTAAATTAGGTACAGACCAAGGCGAGTTCGAATCAACCCATTGGCGTAGTGCGAACACATTGCCATCGATATCATTGGCATGCACTTGCCAATAGTTACCCATCAAAACTGGCTCGCTCACAAACTGCACACCTAGATCAGTCATGCGTGCATACTCCGCCTGAATGTCTCCCACTTCCAGTGAGTACGTGTAGCCGAGCGCTGTGCTGTCTCTATTACCTGAAAACTCCGGCGTTTCTGGGCTGATGTATTCCCAGAACTCCATGCTCTTGGTGCGCTCAGCCATTCTGAAAAAGACGACTCTAAGTGATACATCGTCAATGCCTGTGGCATCATCAAAAGTCTGTCGGCCCGAGATATCGGCAGTGCGATACGCATTAAAGCCCATTATTTTTGCGTAGTATTCTGTTAAACGCTCAATGTCATGAGTGACTAGAGCGACTTGCGTCATCCACACATCCAGACCTTGTTCGATCCAATCCGGATTGCGTCGGTCTCCCCCCAAACGATTGAAATCTAGTTGCTCCAGCTCAATCATGTTGCCTTCTGGATCGTAGGCATATGCATAAGTCACACCCTGACCTAATAGATCTACAGGTCCATCGCCACGACTTACTATTTCGGCACCTGCTCTTTTGAATTTATCGTATCCGGATATGTGTGAAGGTGACTGGAAACAGGTATGAGTCATGCCTGGGCCGATAACTGGCATGCTGCTAATGGGTATGTTGCGGTTATGACTAAACTCTGTGAGTTCGAGAAGCATATTCGGCGCTTCGAGCACGGCTACCTCGTACTCTACACCCTCACGGCCAAACAGCTTGTCAGCCGCACTGCTGCTGCGCACGACCTCTCTGCGAACAACTTTGAAGCCTGTCGCACTCTGATAAAAAGCCAACGACGCATCCAAGTCTCTTACTGACAAGGCGATATGGTTTACGCCCATCAATGTAGAGTCAGAATCACCAATTGTCGCACTCTCCTCGATCTCGAAGGCTAGAGCCTGCGCTGTAAATAGAATGGAAAATACGGACGCAAGAATCGAAATAGAGCGCGTAAGCTTACTTAGAGGTGTGCTTCGGTTGATAGATTGATTGAACATGTGAGCTCCTGACAAAATAAACTTAAGATCGGTTAGCCGAAATTTGAAATAAGAATTTTTAGATAGCGCTTGCCGAGCTATTCACCATTTAGTGAATAAACCAACACAACATTTCCTGGTGCCTCGCCCCATTTTTCATAACCGGACGTAATGAAAACTTGTCCGTTTACAATAACTGGCCCGTCGGATTCGATTGAGCCGCCTGTGGCTTCGATTCCATTGCGTGTCCCGAAACTCTGTCTGGTATTGGTTTCCCAGAGTATGTCGCCGTCGTCGGTATCGAAGGCGCGCAAGATACCATCAAGCCCGCCAGCGAAGACTAGATCCGCCGTGCTGCTTACCGCCGCGGAAATTCCTGGCCAGCAAAGGAAAGGGCCTTCTTCACATTTATTAGGCAAGTCGTTGCGCCACAGCACTTCTCCGGTGCTGAGACTCAGGGCATGAATGCCCGGATGCGCGGGGCCGACGTCGTAAGGGTTGTTGGTTGGTAAATCTGAAACACCAACGAAGAGTTTTTCAGCGCTTGCGCTCATGCCATAGTGAATGCCACCCATGGTGCCGCCACTTCCAGCGCGTTGTTCCCAGATAAGCGCGCCGTCATTTGCCGGATCCAAGGCATAGACCATTCCTGATTTTTGTCCTACCAAGATAACTTCGCGCCCATTTTCATCTCGAGTCAGTATCGGTGCGGCACCAATATCATAATCGGGGCCATTTTCTTCTGGGCAGTTTGGCGTATTTCTAGAGCAGGCTCCGTTCCAGGCATCATCCTTAGTGAGTTGGGCGGACCAAACAATTTCGCCTGTATCGATATTCATGGCCAATACAGCATCACTGTACTCATTCGCCGGGGAGGAATAATTTTCGCCAGTGCCGGCATAGACAAGGTTTCGTTCGGCATCGATTGTAGGGCTTGACCATATCGGAGCACCCGAAGGTCCATACTGTTGAATACCGGCTGAGCTTAAAATAGTCGGCCTAGGTTCATCGGTAGTGTAGGTGCGCCATAATTCTTCTCCCGTGCTAATGCTTATGGCAACTAACGCGCCGCGAAATGTGCAACAGGAATAACCTACTCGTGCGGCAAGCAGCACCTCTAAGGAGGAGACTGGCACAATGAGAGTATCGCCGTGTGCAACTACCGATCCCGTTAGTGTTGCTTGGGGATGCTCATGCACTTCTCTTTTCCAGTTCAGCTCTCCAGTCTGCGCATTGACTGCATACGCACTGCCGGCGAAATCACCGAACAACAATGTCTCGGGCATACCCTGATCATCGGCATCCACATAAATAGCGCCACGCACTTCGGCATCGGCGCTGAATGTCCACCAAGGACAGCCATTGGCATTATCAAGTGCGTAGATATTACCTTCCTGACTGCCGACGAAAGTCACTTCCGGTGTAACTACCGGCTGCGACCGTGATCGCGTTGTATCGGGAAGTGCGAACGCCCATTTGAGTTTTAGTTGGTCGACATTGCTCTTATTGAGAATCGATTCGTTTGCCTGATGGCGCGTGTTGGTCGATTGACCACCCCACCCATTCCAAGCTACTGGCTGTGTTAAAGGTGCATTTGCACCCCGGGTAGCCTCACAACTAAAACTTACTGTCTCAGTACGCGATTCATCGAAACGCTCGCCGGAGAGAAAATAGGCAATGTTTCTCTTTTCTTCGCGTGTCAGTGCCATACCTGAAGTGGCCATCGATCCAGACTCAAGTGCATCTACGATACGACCTGGCGTGTAAAAATCGAACGCCGCTCTTTGCGGCGCTTCCAATAAAGCGCCTTCGTGACACTCGGCGCAAAACAATTGATATTGCGCTTCTCCGTTCGCTAGCTCCGCCACATCTTGCGTGCCCTGCGCCAGAACTAGTGAAGGGACAATACAAGTCCCAAGGGCTACTAGAGAGAAGATTCCATTTCTTAATCGCATAGTCTGTTTCCTATTCTATTCACTGCGCTTTGCAACGCGCCTTTCGAGCTGTGTCGATATTCAATGTGTGCGTTGGACTACTATAGCCGATTGCCAGCCTAATTGGCCCAGCTGCTTATCTAGCCCCAAACGACGACTTAATATTGGCGTTCAGACGAGCAGTTAACGTAAAACAGCAAATAATGAACGTTATTCATTATTACGAATAAAAACCATCTTGATTTAGCGTCGATGTTCATCCTAGCCACTATTTAGGCTATTTACAAACCTATTTAGTCACATTCTAGAGAAAGCGATTTCTCAATCCTACTATTGAATTACGTTCACTATTGTGGCAGTTTGGAAAATTATTAGCACAAAACTGGAAACTATCTCTTATGAGTGTACTAGCTCTCGCTAAAATACCTCGCCCCTCAAAGACACAGCGAATCGACACTATTGTGGAATCCGCAAGAAAGGTTTTTTGTGCCAGTGGTTTCGAGAAAGGTTCTATCGTAGATATTGCAAAGGATGCAGGCATAGCGGAAGGCACGATTTATCGTTACTTCGATGGCAAGCGCAGCTTACTCGATGAAGTGCTACGTCGGCACTACGCAGTTTTCTTCGAAGATGTTCAACAGACGCTGCCCAGTATTGAAGGGCACAGCAATCGTTTACGCTATTTAATTCGACGCATGCTGCGGTCCATATCCGTAGATCGAGGTATCTGTGGCCTTATCACGCGCGACAATCGCCCGTTCGATAACGAAACTCCCTCGCTTTCGCAAGATTTAAATCGCCAGGTTGCGGTTCTAATGGCTAACGAGATTAAAGCCGGTATCAAGAGCGGATCTTTTCACTCCGACAGCTCGCCTAGCATTGTCTGCGACATGATAGGCGGCGGACTCGAGCTTATCGCCTACTCCTATATGAGGACCGGCAAGGCAATCGATATAGATAAAGTAACTGATTCCATTTCACGCACTTTTCTCTGCGGTATTGAAACAAGCGATCCGACTACAGAGTCTCTAGCTAACTTGGTTCAGCGATTAGAACAAACTGCAGATCGTTTGGATCCGTCATGAAATATTTATACCGATAAATCATTAAGCATTACCATTTCAACCAGTTTAATCACTGAACACAAATTAGAAGGAATACATTGATGGGACCAATACCTCAAGGCGGTACAGTTGCCGTTACAGGCAGCACGGGATTTATCGGCGGTTGGATCGTACGGCTACTTTTGGACAAGGGTTACCGCGTACGCGCCTGCGTTCGAGACGCAGATGATCAAACAAAAACCGCTTTTCTCAAAGCAATGCCCGGCTATCTTACTGGACGATTAACCCTGCATTCGGCCAATCTTGATGAGGCAGGCTGTTTTGATGAGGTCTTTAAAGGCTGTCACGGTGTTGCCCATGTGTCCCATGTCTCGACCTACACGGACACAGACTACGTCCAAAAAGTGTACGACCACATTATCAATAGCGTCAATTTATCAGAGACAGTAAGTCGCATCGTGGTGACTTCCAGCATAGCTGCGGTAATCGGGGAAACTGACATTCAGGAGCTTGTACGCCGACCCATCTGCGATGAAGACCGTTACCCAGATAAGGAAAACCCCAAGCGTTCGGCTGAAGGCGGTCAAGGGTATTCCATGGGAAAGGTTTTACTGGAACAAACATTCTCTGATGCGGCCGAAACAAGCGGGAAATGGGATGCCATCACTTGCTGCCCTGGCGACAACATTGGCCCCATCCTTGCCGCCCATCAAAAAGAAGCAGGCCCTTGGCAACATAACATTGAGACTATGCTGCTCGGTGAGTATACAGAGAATGTGATCGGCGCCTATCGCAATTGGTGGACCGTAGATGTACGTGACACGGCAGAGGCTCATATTCGCATGCTTGAAAGTAACGCTGTAAAAAATGGGCAGCGTTTCATCGCTTGGTCAACACAATCACGAGATGTAAAAGACGTGTGCGCTAGCATCGACCGTCTTCTGCCTGAGCTAGGCTTTGCAGGAGCTGACATCATCGACCCGCACCCTGAGCCAATTAAGGAAAAAGAAGCGATTCTCCGAGCCGTTTGGGGAGGCTGCGAATTACGTAATGAACGTATTCGCAACACGCTTGGCATGGAATTCCGCTGCCTCGATACCTCACTTCGCGACTGTGTAGAATCTCTCTTGTCAGTAGGAAAAGTAGAACCCAAGCTGAAGCCGGGATTTGAAGCGCGATCGTGACTAAATGAGGCAATTAAATGGGGTCAGAGTAAAAATACAGTGGTTTTGAAGACCTTTTTTGCAGAAAATTCATAGCACATTTCTTAGCACACTATGATTTCGAAATTTTAAGCCATTGAATTAAATATTGAATCGGTCACGCAGTCTACTGAAAAGCCTCGCGTCGGTGGCTCGAAAAGCTGCACCAGCAGTTTTTCGACAAGCACAACAGCACGAAGCCTCCAAGGGGACAAACAGGACAGATCGTCGCCAGGCGATAACTAGGGAAACGATCTTGCTCTGGCATCGGTAATCAGCAACTCTCCATCAGCTCTCAGTAAAAAACCATCTACAACCAACTGTTCTACGCTGGCAGTGACGGCTGATACGTAGTCTGCGTGACTTGCGTAGAGCTCGCGCATCTTGGCTTGGGTGAAAGGAATCTCATGGCCGGCAATTCGGCAGAATGACAGCCCCGTAGAATTTCCATTCCAAGTGCTGACAGGCACATCCACCAAGGGTGAGCGGAATCCTCCGACCACATTGCCATGCTCATCAAGGACGGGTTGGCCGTCGACCACTTGGATCCGCTGCGCCCGCGGGGGAGCGATGCCGTGCCTGACCCAGTTGTCGAGGCCGACGAGGGCAGCATTGAAGGCCAGGCTGTTCGGAAACCGACTGCGCTCGCCCTCATTGCAGGATAATGGTGGCACGTCCCGGCCGGCTTTAATCAAATCTGCAGGTGCTGGCCCCCAATACAGTTCATCGGGGCTGGCATGACCGGAGCCGGCAATCTCATAATGCCTGAACTGATCGCCAGGCTCATCGCTGTCAGGCTGGCGGCCGGCGATGCCGAAAAGGTAATCCGATTGGCTCATGATATGGATGACAGGCACACCGGCATTCTTGATTGGGTTACGGGGGTCATCGCGCTCAAATCTTGGTGCACATTGATTGATGCTCGCGGGGCCGCTTGATACAGCCACGATATAACCATCGAATAGATCTGCTCCATATTGCGCAGACGCCGGCTTATGCACGGCGTTAATATAGGTATAGAGGAAGCTCCCGGTTTGTGAGTAGCCCCATCCATACAGATTTTCAGCAGCGCTCGCATTGCCGGCATAGGTGAATGGATTGCTGGATTCACCACTGCGCAGCCAGGCCGCAACCTGTGAGTGGATGTCCCAGACCAAGCCATTTTCGGTGGTCTGGGCCGTGTCTCCTCTGGCAGTCTCGCAATTGCGGGGATCGTTTTCGGGCAAGGGGTTTGCCCAGGATAATGAGTCATAACGTTCAGCATCAAACTGCTTCAGGGTAACCACGGAAATCGGCTTGGCTGTGATGCCAACCCATGCGTCACCATTTCGAATCATTTGGGTGTGTGAAATTGCCCAGCCAATATTCAAATCAAACAGGTTTGAAGGGTTAAGCATTTCAACCACGATATTTCCGCTGAAATTTTCCTGGTCAGCAGGACGACGGACCAAAACCCTGGTCGTATAGGGTGCGTCTGCTATCCAGGTTATCAATTGTTCAAGCTCTGGCCATTCATAGACATTGGCCTTGCCGCTGGCAAAAAATTCTTCTTCTACATAACCAAGATCCGCCAGATCTTGAGGCCTTAGTGTGTGATCAGCCGCTCCAAACGAATAAGACTCCGCACTGACAGCAATGGGACCCTCAATCTGCGGAATGGGAATCTGTGCCAAGCTTATTGATGAGCTGCTCAGCAGTAACATTGCCACTAAGCACTCAGATGATCGGCGCAGGAGCTGTATTGCGGAGGAAGAAGCAAACAGCGGGAATCGGGGTGTCAGCATAAGAAAGTCCTGCGTTAATTATTAATTTTTTATTAGTTTACTGATATTACCGCACGATGAAGCATGAATCTAAATAGAATAATAGCTATCGCCAGCCTAGTCTATGCCCTCCTTTGCCTAAATTATTATCTTGCCTGCTGCTCATTGCTTGGCTTACAAAGCAACATCGTAGCAGCCTTTGCAGCGGGGCCTAGTCTTGTCCTTACGGAACGCTTTGCGCTCAGCACACCAGGACTTGAAGACGGGGTCAGCGGGGTCAGCGGGGTCAGCGGGGTCAGATACGAGAGTAATTTGATTCAAATTTATATAAAACCCATAGCACACTTTTTAACACACTTCTTAACACACTTTTTAAAACACTTTTTAACACACTTTTTAAAACACTTTTTAACACACTCTGATTTCGCGATTTTAACTCATTGATTCAAATTGGCGATCGGTCGCACGTTGTACTGAAAATCCTCGCGTCGGTGGTTCACTCTGACCCCTTTGATTTTCTCGGACCACCTTGATTTTATTAAAGCTTAATAATCAATCAGCACCATACTTATATCCCCAATGAATCCTTATCAGCTTCGCTTCGTTCGCGCTGGCAGTTCACTGCGAAATGGCTGAAGAAATAGCGGCAATAAACTCCGAGTTACAGAACCTTCAAAGCCTGTGATGCCAATGGCCATGTCCTCATGAGCTTGTTTGGGATCTTGTGCATATGAACCAAAGAGCCGATCCCAGAAGCTGAAATTGAATCCGAAATTACGGTTATGCTCAATATCGTCCTGTGAATGATGAATTCGGTGCATATCCGGGGTAACAACAAGTTTTCGCAGCACTCTGTCAACTTGCTGTGGAAGGTAGATATTGCTGTGATTAAACATCGACGTTAAGTTTAATATTATCTCGGCAGCCAATATAGCGATTGGAGGCGCCCCAAACACAATGACCAACCCAATTTTAAGTCCCGTAGAAATCAAAATTGAGATTGGATGAAATCGGCTGCCTGTCGTTAGATCATAATTTTCATCGGTGTGATGCACACGGTGGAATCGCCATAACACTGGCACCATATGAAATACACGATGCTGCCAGTAAATAGTCAGATCAAACAGAAGTATAAACAACAGGAATTCAAACCAGGCTGGCCAGTCGAACTGATTGAACAACCCTAAGCCATTTTCTTGAGCCCAAAATGCCGAGGCGGCTCCTGCGAAAGGAATCAACAGCCTGATAGCGATGGAATTGATGGCACTAAGACCAATGTTGGCGATCCACCGCTGAGAACGTTTTGCACTCAGTTGGCGACGCGGCCATAGCACTTCCGACAGCGCCAGTAGGAGGAACACAAACAGGAACAACCCTAATCGGATACCGGATGCAGAATCAATAGTCAGCGCATTCATCAGTTTATAAAAGCAGGGGAAATATAAGTGAAGGGATTATATACCCGAAACCCGATTTTCCAGAAACCCATGGCACTCCTCCTACACTCTGATTTCACAGTTTTACTCGATTTATTCCAATACAGATTTAGTCGCACTGACTAAAGAAATCCCCGTGCCACCAGGCAGATTCGCCGGCACATCCTCGCGCCCTAGCAATGCAAAAATTCGGCAGCATCTTGGCTGCCATTCTTTTTGCTTCGTTTAATGCCATAGGGCTGGGCAAAGAAAGTTATACAGTTTACTGACAAGTTGACAGAAATACGCCTAATGCTCTAAAGTAACGCCCCTCCAGCTACGTCACTGCAAGCTATCGATTCGGCTCTTTGACGTCGAGAATAATTATATTCCACTAGTAAATACAGCTATTATGACGCAACCCGATCATAGACGTTTTCACAATAAACCAAGTGCATCGCTCGCGATGTTATTGATTGTTGTGCTTAGCTGCCTTTGGTTTGGTGGCATTGTGCAGCACTATTGTCTGGACGGCATTGAGCCAGGAATTACCCTGCATTTTGAGAATCTAAACGAACACGTTGAGCATTCAATCAATTCGGGGCATGTGGACTTTGAAAAAGACCCTCTAGAAAATAACCTATTGCCTAAGAATTTTGAAAACGGCATTGCCCTGTTCTCCTTATTCTTATTGTTGATTTCCCTGCTCACGCCTTCCATAAAACAGTACCGCCTATTTCTATTCTACGCCGATACATCACCCTTTCTCAATATACGCCCCCCACTTCGAGCACCACCAACCTTCTCCTAAAAATCAGATCTGATCTTAATACTGATTATATAAACGATTGCACAATTAGATTTTTCTGCCCCGTGCGCGTTTATTGGAGATATTCATGTACAAAACAACAATGTTTTCCTCATTGGCTGCATTGTCTCTTTGGTTAATTGGCTCAACTTTTTTGCTAGCAGCAGAAAATTCGTTAAGTCTCAGAGACGCGATTGAAGCAACCCTGGCAGAGAATCCTCAGTTCCAAAGCTTCGACTTTCGAGAGCGAGCACTGAAAGGTGAAAAACAAACCGCCAACCTGAATCCTCCTGTACGGTTTGGCGCCGAAATCGAGAATGTGATCGGCACTGGCGACCTTAATTGGTTTCAGAGTAATGAATTTACTCTTAGTCTTTCTCAGGTAATAGAACTGGGCGATAAACGCTCCGCCAGAACTGCAGTGGTAAGCCGCAGGCAAGACTTACTAACAGCCGAAAAACGCGTTCTTGAACTGGAGCTGATTGGTGAAGTCACACGACGTTATATTGGATTGGCGTCGGCGCAACAAAAACTCGCTACACTAACAAGGTCCACCGCCCTTGCCAGAGAGATAGTAAATACAATTTCAACCCGCGTAGAAGCAGGGCGTGCACCCGCAGCTGAACTTTCCCGAGCCACGGCTGAGTTGGAACTGTCCCTCGTTGATGAACAGTCTGCCCGGCATGAAATTGATGTCACTCGAGTCAGGCTTTCCAGTCTTTGGAATGAATTGAACCCTGCCTTTTCGACGGTTTCGGCCAATCTGTTAAACATCGGTGAAAGCACTGATATCACAGCTTTGCTAGCAATCCTTGAGCGCAACCCTGCAATTCTTATCTATGCCGATGAAAGCAGATTACGTGAAGCACAATTGCGAGAAGCAAAGAACCTACGTTATGGAGATATTCAAGTGGGCATTGGCATTCGGCACATCGCCGCATTGAATGATTCCGCTTTTACGATGCAGGCAACCATGCCCCTGTTCAGTCAGAAACGTGCCAGCGGCGTCATTACCTCTGCCAGAGCAAATCTGGCTCTGGTTGAAGCGGACCGCACAAATGCGCTACTCCGATTGAGCACGCAGCTGATTGCTCTTGGCTATCAGCGCTCACAGGCGCGCGATGAATTTCTCGCGATTCAGGAAAACGTATTGACTCAACTACAAAATGCGTTCGATGAAACTCGAGCCGCTTATGAGGCAGGGCGCTACAGCTTTCTCGAATTGAGCTCCGCACAATGGGCGCTTATCAATGCAGAGCTAAGACTAATCAATGCCGCCACACGGGTCCATTTACTAACGGCGGAGATAGAACAATTAAGTGGTGAGTCTATAACTGAATTTACTAACGGAGTTGGCCAATGATCAGATTCATGAAGGGTAAGTTAGAACTGAGCCATTATTCCCTGCAATATCTAACAGGTATTCTATTGATCGTTACTTGCACTATTTCAGGCTATGCCGCAGAGATGGGAGCTGTTGCTGAGGAACAAGCGGCTCCCGAAGGACCTCATGGAGGACGCCTGCTTGAGGACGGCAATTTCAGTGTCGAATTGAGAATTTTCGAGCAGGGAATACCACCAGAATATCATGCCTGGGCCATGCTGGATGGGAAGCAATTAGCGCCACAGGACTGGAATCTCGAAATCGAATTGTCTCGCCTAGGAGGACGCGTGGACACGATCCGCTTTGCACCAGATGGAGAGTTCTTACTCGGCGACCGTGAGGTTGAAGAACCACATTCATTTGATGTGAATGTAGTAGCAACTTATCAAACTCGGCAGTATCAGTGGCAGTTCCCGTCGTACGAAGGGCGCATGCATCTCTCCAGAGAAATGGCGCAGGCAATGGAGATAAGTGTACAGGCCGCAGGTAGTGGTGTTATTCATCAAACTGAATTACTTTACGGAAAAATTTCCCCAGACCCCAGACTTATTAGCCACATAACGGCCCGGTTTCCTGGCCTGATAAGGTCGGTTTCCTATGCATTGGGAGACTCGATTACTGCCGGTGAGGTAATCGCGACCATCGAAGCAAATGACAGCTTGCAAACCTACGATATCACGGCCCCCATTTCCGGCATTGTTGTAGGCAGTCATGCCAATCCCGGAGAGTTTGCCGGCGATCAAATACTCTTGACGATAGCGGACTATAAGAGCGTCTGGGCTGATCTGAATGTTTTCCCTAGTGCGGCGCAAACTATTCGTCCCGGACAGGAAGTGAGAATCCACTTGGGCGAACTGTCGACCACTAACACTATTCTCTATCTCAATCCCGGAGCCGGTTTAGCTCCCAATATTATTGCTCGCGTGCCTTTAGATAATCCGGAGTCAATATGGACACCGGGACTGCTAGTTGAAGCGGAAGTGACAGTCGATCGCATCGAAACTGACTTGCTTGTCGACAATCGGGCACTGCAGAGTTTTCGCGATTGGCAGGTGGTTTTCATTCAAATCGGCGATGACTATGAAATTCGGCCGTTGGAGCTAGGGCGCTCCGATGCCAGATTTACCGAAGTGCTCTCAGGCCTCAACGCCGGCGATCAGTACGTCGTTCAAAACAGTTATCTGATCAAGGCTGACCTGGAAAAATCCGGCGCGTCACACGATCACTAGGGATTCGAGATGATTAACACTATTTTACGCACCTCTATTGAGAGACGCTGGCTGGTTGTCGCTGTAATTTCAGCGATGACAGTATTAGGTATCTGGAACTATGAAAACCTTGCTATCGATGCTGTCCCCGACATTACCAATGTTCAGGTCCAGGTTAATACCGAAGCGCCGGGTTATTCACCACTAGAGGCAGAACAACGCATCACCTTCCCCATCGAAACAGGTCTCGCAGGATTACCTAACCTGTCCTATACACGCTCTTTATCGAGATATGGACTGTCACAGGTTACAGTGGTATTCGAGGATGGCACCGATATTTACTTCGCTCGAAATCTTATTAATGAGCGACTGGGTGTTCTAAAGAGTGAATTGCCCACAGGCCTTGAACCGCAAATGGGACCAATAAGCACCGGCCTTGGCGAAATCTTCATGTATACAGTAACCGCGGCGCCCGACGCACGGCAAGCGGATAGTTCTGTCTATGACAGTACCGCCTTGCGGGAGGTCCAAGACTGGATAATCAGGCCCCAGCTAATTCTCGTCGATGGTGTTACCGAGATCAATACGACTGGCGGCTATGAGAAACAATATCATGTGACACCTGATCCCACAAAGCTGCTGCGCTGGGAAATCAGTATGCAGCAAGTCGTAACCGCTCTCCGCAGTAACAATAGCAATCGCGGTGCTGGCTACATCGAACCTAACGGTCAACAATTTTTGGTTCGCTCACCAGGACAACTGCAAACCTTTGCTGACATCGAAAATGTAGTAGTGGCCAATCGTGGCGATGTGCCAATCAGAATAGTGGACCTGGCGGAGGTCGCTATCGGCAAAGAGCTTAGAACCGGGGCCGCAACTCGCAACGGTGCGGAAACTGTTCTTGGCACCGCCGTCATGCTTATCGGGGAAAACTCACGCGAAGTTGCCCAGGCTGTCGGTGTAAAATTGGCTGAGATTAATTCCACCTTGCCGCCTGGTGTGGTCGCAGAGGCAGTTTATGACCGCACCGACCTAGTTGACAAAACTATCGAGACAGTTCGGAAAAATCTGCTCGAAGGGGCGCTACTGGTAATTGCCATATTACTTCTTTTGCTAGGCAATATACGCGCTGCTCTTATCACCGCTGTCGTCATCCCTATTTCCATGCTGGGAACTGTTACCGGGATGGTAACGATGGGAATATCCGCCAATCTCATGAGCCTTGGCGCTCTGGACTTTGGTTTGATCGTCGATGGCGCCGTGATCATTGTTGAGAATGGCATCAGACGTCTGTCCGAAGCACAGCGCGGCAATAAAGCAAGCTTATCCCTAGAGCAGCGTTTGGACGTGGTTTTTAACGCGACCAATGAAGTCATTAGGCCCAGCCTGTTTGGAATCAGCATAATTACCTTTGTCTACATCCCTATTTTTGCGCTAACAGGGATTGAAGGGAAAATGTTTCAGCCTATGGCTATCACCGTCATATTGGCGCTTTCCTCAGCGCTCATACTTTCCTTGACGCTGGTTCCTGCGGCACTGGCCATACTCATGGGAGGCAAAGTTTCCGATAGGGAAAATTTCGCTACTCGCTGGCTAAAACGTTGTTACCACCCCATGCTGCTGCTTGCGCTAAAGCTACGCTGGGTAGTTTCCACCTTTGCCATCGCCTTGGTCGGCTTTTCTATCTGGCTCGCTTTGAGTCTGGGATCAGAATTCATTCCGCAATTGGACGAGGGAGATATTGCCTTACATGCACTGCGCATTGCCGGCACCGGCATGAATCAGTCAGTGAATATGCAACTGGTATTGGAGCAGGAAATTAGCAAGCTGGGAGAGGTAGATAAGGTATTTTCAAAGATAGGCACGCCAGAAGTCGCTACCGATCCCATGCCACCGGGGGTTGCTGATACGTTCATTATTATGAAGCCCAGAGACCAGTGGCCAGACGCAGAAATGACCAAAGCGGAATTTCTGGACAAGCTGCAAGCAGTCGTAATGGATGTCCCTGGCAACAATTACGAATTTACCCAGCCAATTGAAATGCGATTCAATGAGTTGATTTCCGGAGTCCGGGCCGATTTGGCCATCAAGGTATTTGGCGACGATCTGGCACAGCTTGAAGCGACAGCCAGACAAATTCTGGAGGTCCTTGAACTGGTACCCGGGGCAGAGGACACGGCTATAGAACAGGTGAGCGGGCTACCCATGCTCACGGTAATCCCCAATCGCAAAAGAATGTCTAGATACGGTATTAATATCGAAGACTTGCAGTCCCTCATCGCCACGTCGATTGGTGGAGAGAAAGCTGGATTAATCTTTGAGGGAGACCGTCGCTTCGATCTCGTGGTGCGACTACCAGAGAGCATCCGTTCGGACATAGAGCGTCTTAAAACTTTGCCCGTCAGCACTTCAGATACAGGCAGTGGCACCAGCTATGTACCTTTGTCGGAAATCGCAGCATTGGAATTTGTGGTAAGTCCAAATCAGATAAACCGGGAGAAAGGTAAACGCCGGGTGGTAATTACAGCCAATATTCGTGACAGGGATCTGGGCTCATTCGTTTCTGATGCAAAACAGAAAATAACTGACGAGGTAACCCTTCCACCTGGTTATTGGCTCGAGTTTGGCGGGACCTTCGAACAGCTCGAATCTGCCAAACAACGCCTGGCGCTGGTCGTACCGGCTACGCTGGTCGTTATTTTTGGAATTTTGCTAGTGGCGTTCAGCTCATTTCGAGACGCGGCAATTATATTTACCGGAGTCCCACTAGCTTTAACGGGCGGTGTCTTAGCACTTTGGTTTAGAGATATGCCACTGTCAATCTCTGCCGGTATAGGGTTTATCGCGCTGTCCGGCGTCGCCGTGCTCAATGGACTTATCATGCTTTCATTCATCAGGTCTTTACTGCTTGAGCATCATGACCTGAATAAAGCAATAGTAGAGGGCGCCTTAACGCGAATGCGACCAGTTCTGATGACCGCACTAGTCGCAAGTTTAGGTTTTATTCCAATGGCTTTAAATACAGGCACGGGGGCAGAGGTGCAACGCCCACTAGCAACAGTGGTAATTGGAGGCATTATCTCCTCGACACTTCTTACCCTCTTTGTGTTGCCTGCTCTATATCGAATTGTGCACTTTCGAGAGTTAGGTGAAACATGATTAGGTTTTAGATATTGAAGTTCTATATCAAGGGTTTGAGTTTTACGGGGCAGCAACGCAAGCTAGTTGATGCTTGGCAGTGCTTTTACTTATTTGATAGCACACTTCGTAGCACGCTCTGAATTCGAAATTTTAAACTATTGTTTTAAAATAAGAATCGGTCATGCGATCTACTGAAAATCCTCGTGTCGGTGGTTCGAATGTGCGCCAGCAATTTTCAACATAGCGCGCCAGCGCGAAGCTAGAGCGGACACTTGCCCTAAGGCTATTTGGATTATTCCGCTCTGGGCACCATCCTCTTCAGGGATCAATCTCCAACACATTTCACAGCATCAAGTCGTTAAATTGTTAGCCCCCCGCAAGCTCTTTGTTACTCGATAAAAAAATCTGTGCCCTTTTCCTTCTTCAACCAGTCAACACTCTGACCACTCTTCTGTAAGCAATTACGATACCTGTGCTACTGAAAATAAAGCCGCCAAGCATCAAAAGAATTATCACCATGTCCCATAATGGCCTTCGATTTACCAACCCGGGAAAATCGAGACTATGAATTCCATTAAATAGCCACCGATACCAGCGCCGACTGTTGTCCATCACGGAAACCAAACGCCCGTCATTCAAGTTCAGGTGGATCCACGTTTCATTGGCATCATCCAGAACAATCCGCAAAGTGCCTTCTGCGAGAGAGCCCTCTCGCAGGTTTCCATAAATATCATTAGCAGGAACCAGATAGCTATTTGAGATAGCACTATTAGGCCAAGCTCTGGCCACAGCTGATTCTGCGCCCGAGATGGAGAGCTCTTGAAACGTGCCGCTGTGCCCAACAACAAAAAGCTCGGACATCTCAGGTTGTCTGGCAACCACAAGTGCTTGTGCATTAAATGCGCTGATTTCGATTTCTTTGGCCCCTACAAACTGGGCAAGATCTTCGACCTGAATTTGGCCCAGCGCCTGTGTAAGTGTCATACCGCGAACGTCCGAAATTTGTGTTGCAGTCGGATCTGGAACTGAAAAAAGCCGACCATGATCCATTGAAAGCCAGCCGCTGAAAATCCACAGCACCACTACAGCGCCGAACACGAGCCCTATTTTGTGGTGCCAGCCTAACCAGCCGCTGAAAGGACTAACTGACCCTTTGCTACCGCGCTGCGATGCGCTTCGCCAGCGTAGTATGCCCAGAATCATGCCTGCACTAGCACCTATCATTCCTAACAGAGACAGCCACCATACAAGTTGATCCCACAATGCCCAATCTTTACGAATAAATGTAGGATAGATCCAGTGCACCACAGCCCCAACATAATTCCAAGCGCGCTGCGTTCTATTGGTTGTTTGCATAACTTCTGTGGTTTTAGTGGAAATGTATATCTGTGTGCCGACACCATCAGCTAAATCCGCGCGGAAAAATGGTCGGTAAGGATCAAATCGATGATGTACTACCCATTGATCATAGCTAATCAACTCACTCACGGAAGCGACTGCTGCGCCCGAAAATTTCTCTGCGATACTTCGGGCATCAATGGATGTCAGTGCTGAGACTGGACCTGCTGCGGCATCAGCAAAACTCGCAGCCACATCACCAGAGTCTCCTTCAGCAACCAACATAGGTCGCTTCTTATACTGAAGAAGTCTTAGGCGATTGGGAGATTTGATGCCGGTTGCTTCAAGTGCGGCCGGCAAGTCAGCTATTGCTGCTACCTCGAGCACATCTGCTCGTGCAATGCGCTCGGAGTCAGGAAGTGACGGGAAGGGTACGTAGATCATCACTACGCCAGTGGCAAACCAGGTTGCAAACAGGAGGCAGAGAACCACACTGACCCACCTATGCAAATTAACGAGCAGTCTGGTCATTGATTATTCAGCGCTAGCAATTCCATTCAAAACGTAAATTCCACACCAATTTCGAACATTCTCGGTGATGCCAGCATAATCTGATTTGCATATAGAAATCCCGGATCGTTCTGCTGTAGATAAAATACATCGGACCAGGGCGCATAAATTTCATCAGTTACATTAGTGACTCTAGCAGTCACACTATAATCCGATGCGGTCCATGAAGCGAACAAATCCAGCAAGGTATAAGAACTTAAGACAACCTGATTAGCGTTGTCGCCAAAGCGATCATCAACATATTGCAAAGCTCCCCCTATCTCTAGCGGCAGACCACCGATGCCACTGAAAGACGTCCACAGATTCGCGGTGACCTCTGCAACATTTGGTGGTGTGTTCCCTGCGAAAGTAACGAAGTTTGTTGAACGTGTGAATTGTGCATCAATCAGGGCGGCGTTCGCGCCCACCTGCCATTGCGTGCTTGGGCGAAAAGCTGCTGAGAATTCAAAACCATTGGAATCGCGGCCACCAATACTTGCAGCAGAATCAACTCCAATTCGCTCCAATACGTCATCTCGCTGAATATCAAAATAGGAAAAAGTTGCTTGTGTGCGCCCAGCATTCCACGAACCTTTTAAGCCAACTTCCCATTGTTCAGCATCAGTGAGGTCTAGATTCTCACCTGAGTTAACAAGAAAAAGGTTGTCATTAACTGGGTCTTTTGCATCACTAAATTGGCCATAGACAGATATCTCGTCAGAAATTCTGGCAACAGCGCCAAGACGCCAGCTTAACCAATCAAAATCTCTAGAGAAACTGGATCCTTCCAAAGCTCCTGTGGAGTTGAAATTCTGACGAACCAGATCCAGCTCTTCATAACGCAAGGCAGCAACTATCTTGATCATGCTAGTAAGATCGAATGCATCTTCGAAGAACACAGCTCGGGTATCGATTTCAGTAGGGCTTACCCCCCGGAGTTCTCTTGGACCATAGTTGCCTGGAACAGGGATAAGCGGATCAACAGAGTCTCCTGCAGCCAATGGGATATTGCGGCGGAAGCCGCGTGCCCTAGAAAAGTCCATATTTGTAAGCTCAAGGCCGGCGAGAAAGCGATTTTCGTGACCGCCAATTTGCGAATTTATGTTTGCCGTGAGGCGATTACCCATCAACTCTTGATCGTGTGTCACAAAAAAATACCCATAGTAGCGCTGGATAACATCTGTTTGCGTACAAACATCCACCACATCTGTGCAATAAATATAGCCCTCCGCGTTTCCCCAATCCCGATCGGCGTTAAAGCTGTAAGTTGTATTTTTTAACTCAACGTTTTCAGACAACCGCCAGCTCAAATCCACACGCAGCAGCAACTGATCAGATATGGCACGACTATCCTCAACATTAAAATTTCTAAACCTTGCCCGCTCATCTACTGTTTCGCCTCCACTGGTCAAGATCACATCAGTAAGTGGCGATATAGCAGCATCTTGCGGCACCAGCGGAGTTCCCCAGTAGTCAGCCAAACTGTCGTCCAGATAGTCCACCTGAAATTCAACGTCAAAATCATCTGTGGCTTGCCATAACAGGCTGCCGGTGACGTTTGTGGATTCGGGATCCATGCGATCAACATACCCCCGCGAACCGTATTGATTTAGGTCGACTCTGAACCATGTTGAATCACCCAGTTGCCCGCCGCCTCCGATGCCTAATTGATAGGAATCAAAACGACCGTAGGATGCCAGCACTTCGACCGATTGCTCAGCATCGGCAGTAGCCCTTTTGACAACAGTATTCACGGTGCCTCCGACGACTCCCTGCCCATGTAAAGCAGAGCCTGGACCGCGCAAGACTTCTACCCTCTCTAAATTAAAAGTATTTTGCGGTCGCATAACCATATTGGCAGGGCCGAGCCAGATGCCATCGCGCAAAACAGTCACAGAACTTCGACTAAATCCCCGCATAGAGAACGTAGATGGCGCGGCTGGACTTTCGCCCGAAACGACGCCAGGCAAACTTTTCACCGCGTCGGCCACGCTCTTATAACCACGCGCACGCATTACACTGGAATCAATGAGCTCGATTGAAGCCGGCGTGTCCATCACGGACAGACCTAAGCGGCTACCTGCACTCGAAGTAGCACCCAAATCAGGCGTATTTATGGCA
>JBLGBD010000032.1:0-27481 GCA_047617585.1 Pseudohongiellaceae bacterium
AAAAAATCATCACTACATCACTCGCCTTCTCACTCGTTGGCTTGTTTTCAATTCAGGCAATCGCTCAAAGTGGTGAGATTAGTCGCACTCCATCAGGCAAGCCAGATCTCAGCGGTATTTGGCAGGCTATGACTACTGCCCACTACAACGTTGAACCTCATTCCGCATCCTATGGACCTTATCCTCGCGAAATGGGCGCAATATCAGCAGTGCCTGCCAGCCTTGGTCTGGTAGAAGGCGGCAAGATTCCTTACAACGAACAGGCGCTGCGCGTGAGAGATACTAACCGTGCCGATGCTCACAATTTGGACCCGTTAACCAAGTGCTACATGCCGGGTGTGCCACGAGCTAACTACATGCCATTCCCTTTTCAGATTGTGCAATCTTCAGAAGTAATCTTGATTGCCTATGAGTTTGCGGAATCTAATCGCATCCTTTACGTAGACCAGCCTGATTTAGAGTCTCAAGTAGATGCCTGGATGGGCCATTCCAACGCCCATTGGGAAGGCGATACCTTAGTGGTTAGAGTATCGGGTCAAATGGAAAACACGTGGTTTGACCGTGCTGGAAATCATCACAGCTACCAAATGGTGGTGGAAGAGCGTTGGACCCCTATTGGCGCTGATCATGTTAATTATGAGGCTACAATAACCGATCCAAATACATTTACGGCCCCATGGAAAGTAAGCTTTCCACTTTATCGCCACGTAGATGAAAACATGCAGCTTCTGGAATTTAAGTGCGCTGAATTTTCTGAAGAGTTTCTGTACGGTGAGTACCGTAAAGAAGGCACGCCAATTGGTAATCCTGCGCAATAATTTGATCCTTTAAAAAAGGCCCGCCTAATTAGGCGGGCCTTTTTTTTGCCTGGGAAATGTAGTGGCTAAAGCCTTAACGTCATGGTTGCCCCTCAAATGAATCGGCAGCGTTATTCAAGAAAGCTAACAAATTCGTTTAATGGTTTTCGGGTTATCGCGGGGACCCTGGTATTCTGTGCAGGGTAACCAACGACAAGAATCATCAGCGGTTTTTCGGTTTCGGGCCTACCCAAAATAGTGTTTAAAAATTTCATTGGCGCCGGCGTGTGAGTCAGGGTAGCGAGTCCCGCTGTATGCAAAGCGGTAATTAGTAAGCCAGTGGCTATGCTGACCGATTCTGTCACATAGTAGTTTTTTTGCTTTTTACCCTCATGGTCGAGCGTTAGTTTTTCCGCAAATACCACGATTAGATAAGGAGCTGTCTCAAGGAATGGTTTTTCCGCGTTAGTCCCTAGAGGCGCGAGAGCGTCTAGCCAATCTTTGGGGGCCCGGGCAGAATAAAATTCTTGCTCCTCTTGTTCTGCGCCGAGTCTTATTTCACGCTTCAACTGCGGGTTGCTGACCACAGCGAAATGCCAGGGCTGGCGGTTGGCACCGCTAGGGGCAGTGCCGGCGGCCAACAAGCATTGCTCGAGTATGGGCTTTGGCACATGAGTATCAGCGAAATCCCGAACCGAGCGTCGGGTGGAGGCAGTGGCGTAAAAGCTTTGTGCTCTTGCTAGCATTTGTTTTTCATCGACAGCTGCAAACTTTAGAGCAATGGTATCTGTGGGTGATAATGCCATGCCTGAACTACTCTTGAGTTGATTTGATAGTGGGCATTTAAACTCACCAACGTTATGAGTTACAACCTCCGGCAAGCCACAATCCAAATTATGACCCAGCTCTACCGAACTCCCAAGATGGTTTCGGCTATGCGCCAAGAGCACGGGTATTTGGGTGAGGGGTTCTATGGGGGATGAGAATCGCAATCAAATGCCATGCCAGTCACTTGGCATTCCCGAGCCAACTGGGGCGAGTCAAGTCGTTGCCTTCACTCGGGGTGCTACCGATAGGGCATATGGATGCTTTGAAAGTGGTTCTAGTGAATGCTGTTCTGCGCGGGGAGGCTCATTCGAACCCCGTTTCGATAAGCCAAGTGGAGAGAAATGAACGGCAGCGTTGATTGCCTGGAGGGAGTCTTAAACAAGACTTCCCCCTGGCAAGTTAGCTGCTAGCTAAATAGTTTTTTGTAGGTTTGAACGAAGTAAGCCATCTCTTCAGGTTTTTGCATGCTTATGCGCGCCCAAGTAGTAAACGGGGGAAAGGCGCGGCCTACCATAATGCCCTCGCCTAGCATGGCCTTGGAAAAATCACTGATAGCCATTCCGGTCTCGATGAAGCCAAAATTAGCATTCGACTTCACATAGTTGATGCCCATTTCATCACACATTCCTTCGACTAATGCCAAAGATTCTTTGTTGCGTGCTTTGGCGAACTCTTGAGCAGGCATATCTTGATAGCTGGCATAGGCAGCATGTTGGCCGACAATATTCAGACTCCCGGTTTTCTTCTTATTCATGTCTCTAATAATTTCCGGGTGAGCATAGGCAAACCCTACGCGCAGAGCGGCCATGCCGTGAATTTTCGAGGCTGTGCGGGCCACGATAATGTTGTTATGCCCCTCTCTAACTAAACCCATCATGCTTTCAAAGTCTGGGTTGTCTACAAATTCATAGTAAGCCTCATCGACGAACACCATTCTGTCTTTCGATACCTCTAGAACGAATTCTTTCATAGCATTCTTTTCGATAATCGAGGGGATAGGATTGTTAGGATTACACAGATATACCATTTTGGTGTCGGCCTGAATTGCGCTGTACATGGCATCCAAATCGATCTGCATGTTCTTATCCACTGGCACCCGGATTATCTGCGTGCCCATGTTGGCAGCATAGCGAGGCAGCGCTTCAAAGGTTGGGTTAGGAGCGACGATAGAGCCTGGCTCTAGACTCGCTATCATTGCGCTTACATTTAAAATTTCGCCGGAACCTGTGCCTAAGGCGATGTGGTCTTCGGGGATGTTCTCAATTTGAGACATGAGCGAAACAATTTGTGGTTGGATGCCGCCGTACTTATTAGCATCTGCCATCGCTTTGTTAATCGCCTGCAGGGCGACTCGTGACGGGCCGTAGGGGTTTTCGTTGGAGCTTGCGCGAATGATGTAATCTGGCTTTGGGATATGGGCAAAGGCTTTTTTAGCAAACGAAATGGGAGGAGATAATGGCGTGCCAGGAATTCCTTGTAATACTGAAGCCCCCATCAAGGCAGCCCCGCCCAGCAAAAACTTTCTTCGATTCAAATTTCCAGTTATGACATTGCTCCACGTTTGAACCCTCCGAGACTTGCGACGCTAATTCATAGATTACTATGACTATATGGCAGGAGGGTTTTTACTGTTGATTATCAATCTGAAATTGCAAGTATCGAGCCATCTATCGTTTGCTTGCAAAGGGCTGGAAATAGGCGAGTTCTGAGGTAGGTCGATGGGAGTGAGCTTGGAGGAGTGCGCGCTTGCGGGGCGATTCGATTGTTACTACGCACAACTAATGTGCTAGCTCAGATAAGTTGAAGGTGCTTGAGCGAGGTTCAATCAGCTCAAGCACCTAGTCTTAGGGTACCTAGTAGGACGTCTTAGGCCTGGGCTTGTATCTCAGCTGCAATTGCCTGCACCTCGTCTAATACCCTCAGGAGATTGCCGCTCCAAAGCATAGCAATCTGCTCCTGAGTATAACCGCGGCGCACTAGTTCAAGGGTCACGTTGAAAGTTTCGGACGCATCGTTCCAGCCATCGATCCCACCACCACCATCGAAATCAGAACTAATTCCAACATGTTCCAATCCGATCAAGTTAACGATGTGGTCTATGTGGTCGACGAAATCGGATACTGTCGCGTCCGGTGCTACCGCGTTTACTTGCGCGTTCACTTTTGGAAATAACTCCCGCATTGCGACTTGGTAAGCGGCTTGCTCTACAGCGTTTAGTTGCGCAACCTGATCGGGTGTTAGCAGGTCAAAATTCATCTCGGCAGCTACACGCTGCATAATTTCGTCCCGGCCAGTGAGCATGAAAACGCGGCGATCTTCGTTAATGTAGCTGCTGAAGGCAACGGTTTGAACAACGCCGCCATTATCTTTGATTTTCAGCAGCATCTCATCGCTTAAGTTGCGGGTGTGATTGGTCAATGCTCGGGCTGAGGAATGGGACGCAACTACCGGCGCTTTTGAAATATCTAGCATTTGCGAAATAGCGTCAATAGAAGGGTGGGAGATATCGACCATGATACCAAGTCGGTTCATTTCAGCCACTGCAGCGCGACCCATTTCACTCAAGCCGCCGTTAGGGTAATCGCTGTCAGCCTCGCCTGTTTGTGAATCTGCAAACTGGCTGTGGCCATTGTGTGCCAATGACATGTAGCGACCGCCACGAGCATGAAAATCTTCGATGTTGGACATGTCTAGGCCGACCGGATAGGCGTTCTCAATGCCAATCATGGCGACTTTCTTGCCTTCCCCATGGATTCGTCTGACGTCATCCGATGTATAGGCCAATTCAATTTCGTCAGGAGCTATTTCTTCGGTAAGCCTGTGAATGGCATCAAATTTATCAATCGCATTCGCATAGGCATCAGCATAGCCAGCCTCATTGAGTTCACCTTGCCCGGTGTAGACTATGAAGAATGCGACATCAAGGCCACCGGCTTCCATTTTGACCAGATTAACCTGAGTGTCTAAGTTCATCGTGTAGTTAGTATCAAAGGTGAAGTTGCCAGTGTTGATGTCGGCGTGTGTATCCAGTGTGATAACCTGATCATGGATGGCCTGAGCACGCACTTCTAACTCAGCTGCGCTTTCAATAACCGGCGCCGGATCAATGGTAGCCACGACTGCAGGGCTTGGCGCAGGCGCTGATTCGCCACAAGCACCGAGTGCTACTGCCAATAGCAATGGCAGAGTGATTTTCAGGGGTTTTGGAATATTCATAGTCGCTCAAAAAAGTAGATGAAAAATCAAAATTGGGGCATAGGCCCAACACAAGAGGGCAACTTATCACTTCAGCTTCGGGGCTGACAATCGGCTATTGAAAATTAATGAAAATCTATGAGACTAAGTTAGAAAGTCCAAGCAATTAGCAGTGCATGATCTTATCTTTCGGTCTTCGCATTGCTAATCACCTTAGGCGCTGGAATAATACCCAAGTGAATCAGAGAAACACTCTTGCTATATATGTAAGTCTTTGTAATTAAATAAATTAATGAGAATTAATATGACACATTCGCGGTTCTATCAATCACTAGTCCTGCTTTTGAGCCTAGTTTTAGTAACAGCTTCTCTCGCGCAAAGCGGACGCTCGCCACTTAGGGCTAAAAATGGCATTGTTTCTAGCGCGTCAATGTTAGCTTCCGAGGTTGGTGTTGAGACTCTTAAACAGGGTGGTAATGCAGTGGATGCTGCTATTGCAACGGCGTTTGCGCTTGCGGTTACATGGCCCAGTGCTGGCAATATCGGCGGCGGTGGGTTCATGGTATACGCCGGAGACGATGGTGATGCCACCACATTTGATTTCAGAGAAAAAGCGCCGTTAGCGGCAACCGAAGACATGTATCTGGGCTTAGACGGCAAAGTGGTTAATAACTCTAACCACATCGGAGCACTCGCGGTTGGTGTGCCAGGAACAGTCGCAGGTCTGTGGGAAGCCCATCAAAAACTTGGCAGTCTGCCATGGGCAGATCTTGTTGCTCCTGCCGTGGCGCTGGCCAGAGACGGAATTCCGATTACCTACTCGCTTTACAGTGGCTTTTCTCGCAGTCAGCAGCGTTTCTCAGCCTACCCTTCGACCATGGCAAAATTCTTTAAAGCTGATGGCTCAGTTTATGAAATGGGCGAGACTTGGTACCAACCAGATTTGGCTCATACCTTGGAGCTTATTCAAAATCAGGGTCGAGATGGTTTTTACAAGGGCGAGAACGCGAAGCGTCTGGCTGATTTCATGGCGGCAAATGGCGGCATAATTACTGAGCAAGATTTACTCGAGTATCAGCCAGTAGAGCGTGAACCTATCCGTGGTACTTATCGTGGCTATGACATTATCAGCATGCCACCGCCTAGTTCTGGTGGGGTAGCTATGGTAGAGATGCTTAACATTCTGGAGGGGTATGACCTAAAGAGTATGGGGCATAACTCTGCTGAGTATTTACATGTCCTGACCGAAGCCATGCGCCGCGCTTATGCAGATAGAGCCGAGTTTTTAGGCGACCCTGATTTCAATGAAGGGATGCCTTTGGATAAATTGATGGATAAAGACTACGCGGCTACTTTAAGAGCGTCCATCGACATGGATAATAAATCACAAAGCAGCCCAGAGAAATTTGCCCAGCTGTACGAAAGCGATGAAACCACTCATTTCTCAGTGGTGGATAAAGACGGCAACATGGTTAGTCTTACCTACACGCTCGAATTTGGCTACGGTTCTGGCATTGTTGTTGCGGGCGGCGGCTATTTGTTAAATAACGAGATGGGCGATTTTAATGCGGTGCCGGGTGTGACCAATGCTCAAGGCTTGATCGGTACAGCGCCTAATTTAGTAGCGCCGCAAAAGCGAATGCTTTCCAGCATGACCCCGAGCATCGTCGCTAAAGACGGTAAGCCGCTTTTCACCGCCGGTAGCCCCGGCGGGAAAACCATTATCAATACGACCATGCAAACCATTCTCAATGTAATTGATCATGACATGAATATCGCCGAGGCTATCGAAGCCGGTAGAATTCATCATCAGTGGCTTCCTGATATTACTGGTTTTGAACCTGGCACTTTGTCGCCAGATACTATTCGACTCTATGAAGCTAAAGGCCACAGGATGCGCTCGCGGGGTACTCAAGGTGCGGCAATGTCTGTGTATTATGACCGTGAAGAAGGATTTTTTCTCGGTTCAGCGGATTCACGCAGCGGCGATGGTGGGGCTGCCGGATATTAGCAAAGGCAAAAGCAAAGGCGTCGGAGTAATTACTCTGACACCTGACACTTCGTGTCCTCGTGGTTATTGTCCTGGATGATACTCCCGCTCTAGATTTGCTTGAACATCTTCACTGTAAAACAAGACGTCGCGAAACTCGCCGTCGGCATACATCTGAGCCTGATCATCAAAATGCGGGCTTGATGGATCGTTCTGAAGTCCTCCTACGGTGATGGCTTTGGCTCGAACCCTATCGCCAAACTCAATTGCAGCCACAAAACTATTGCCACTGGTTCCATACATACGTTTAGTGCCTGGGTAAGTTCTGCTGCCGAATGAAGCGAGTGAGCCCCATCGGGCGGAACCGAAAGCCACCGGTATGCTAGGTGCAGCATCATCAAAATCTTGGACGATGTCGCCGGTTAGGCGCTGATAGCGATTGATTTCACCCCAGGGTACTTGCCAACTGCCAAAGTCTGCCTCCAGGGTTTGTGCTGCACTTCGAAGGGCTGCGAGTTTTTGATCTGCAGTAGTGTTGTTAGCCATGTATTGGTAAATGTCGATTCCAGCACTATTTGCCGCATCGCTTGCATTGTTCATTAGCTGCTGGCCCCAATACACTGCCAGAGAAGTTTCCACAGAGGTTAGGGAAAACTTGTAGTCCCAGTTTCTAAGTAGGTCTATATATTCCAGCATCTGCGTGGCTTCTGCGCTGGCGCTCTCGGGCATATCATCAATTGCGGTCATCAGTAACAGGGGTGGGATTAGTTCTTCAAACGCAGTGAGATAGGGGTCATAGGCAGCCTCAATTAACGACTCAATGGTAAAATCGGACTTGTCCTGCAGCACTTTCACGGCATGAATACCCCGCGGGTTTTCTGGGTAGTTAGCCATGTAGCGTGGGTAGTCCTCAGGCTTAGGGCTGAATGGCCCTGCCGCATTAAATGGCGTGTTGTTGGTGTTTTGGATCCAACCATTGGGTGGGTTAAACAAAGTAATTATTTCATCCACAGGGTGCAAGCCATTCCAATCGGTTGCTGGGTTGCTGCCGTCCAGAGGGTTGTTCCAATCGAAGCTTAAGTCTCTAACAGGAATGAAATTACCGTGGTAGTAAGCGATATTGCCGTCACTGTCGGCGTAGACTGTGTTGTTGGATGAATTGGTTTGCAGCTCCATGCTGGTGTAAAACTCATCATGGTTGCGGGTTTTAGTGCGAGTATAAGACTGCGTAAGCGCTTTAACCGGTTCCTGCATGAGCGCAATAGAAACCCATTTGCCATCTTGCTCGCGAATGATAGGGCCGTGATGGGAGTAGTACACAGTGAATTCCTTAGCCCCCATGCGGCTGCCGTCTCGGTACGGCAGAGTGATGACGCGAGATTCAAGTCTACGTTCTTCATCTCCAAACACATAGTAGTAGCCATCGTCTTTCTCAACGACAGTTTCAAGATATTCGTCAATAGCATCAGCGCGACTGCTGGTGTGCATCCAACCCGTGTTTTCATTGAATCCTTGGTACACAAAGAACTGGCCCCAGGTTACTGCGCCATAGGCATTCAAGCCCTCTTCGCTCACCATATGCAGCTCGGAGCGAAAGAAGAATGAGGTATGGGGATTGATAAGCAGTAGCGCGTTGCCATTTGCTGTATTTTGCGGCGCAATGGCGAAGCCGTTAGAACCGCGGGGTTCTCCGTCAGAAATCGCCTGGGCTTGGGCAACCATTCCCGGTGTGCCGTAAAAACGCTGCAGCTCCTGCAGATTAACGCGCTCAATATCACCTCCAATACTGCCTTCGGTAAAGCTAAGCGCCATCCAAGGTTCAAACTGATCAATGACTAGAGGAGCAACTTCTGGGTGGGTATACAAATAGTAATTTAAACCGTCCGCAAAGCTGTCCATTAGCGCCTGCAGCCAAGCTGGGCTTTGCGCGTATTGCTGCTTGAGAGTATCAGGGGCAATAAAAAGCTGCATTCGCAAGTCTCGAAACACCTCACTCTCGCCTTGCGCCTGGGCAAGCCTGCCCATGGCGTTGAGGTAGTTGACTTCGACTCTGTTGAAATCATCTTCCGCTTGGGCGTAGAGCGTACCAAACACAGTGTCGGCATCAGTCTTGCCGTAAATATGGGCTATGCCCCATTTGTCTCGTGAGATAGTGACGTTGGCTGCTTGTTGCTGCCATCTCGCAAGAGTCTGAGCATCGACTTCAACCGCATTAGATGTCGGGTTAGGCGCAGCAGCAGGTTGAACCGGTTGCCCTGATTCGTCAGAACAGCTCGCTAAAAAAAACAGCAGGGTAAAAAGTATTAGTTGTTTCATTATTCCAAAATTCTCCAGTTCAGGGTTAGGCCTACTATTAATTAACTTTTGCACCTTCAACCCAAGTTTCCAGCACCTGGGTTTTCCAAATTTGAGTAGGGGAGATGGCAAAAATATCTTGATCCAAGAGGATGAAGTCTGCTTTTTTCCCCGCCTCCAATGTGCCTAATAGTAATTCTTGGTGGCCGGCATAGGCTGCATCAATAGTAAAGCTGGCGAACGCTTCCTCTGTTGTCATGCTCTCCCCAGCAAACCAACCACCGTCAGGCTGATTGTCTTTGTCTTGCCTTGTGATCGCCGCATGTAGACCAAAGAACGGGTTGGGCGACTCAACTGGAAAATCAGACCCGTTGGCGATTCGGGCCCCTGTGTCCATTAGTTTACGCCACGCATAGGCGCCCTCAATGCGAACTTCTCCAAGTCTATCCTGAGCCATATTTTTGTCACTGGTGGCATGAGTAGACTGCATCGAAGGAATTACTCCCAGCTGGGAAAACCTTACGATATCCTCGTAGCGCAGCACCTGCGCATGCTCAACCCGATGCCGAAGACCACGCGTATTTGATTCTCGTATCAGCTGTTCGTAGGTGTCCAGCACAATCATATTGGCGGCATCACCAATGGCATGAGTGTTGACTTGAAAACCAGAATTCATTGCTGCGCGCATTAAATATTCGAGGCGCTCTTGATCTAACAGCAATAAGCCTGTGTGGCCAGGAAAGTCAGAGTAATCATCGATAAGTGCGGCCCCTCGGCTGCCTAAGGCGCCGTCCGCGGCAATTTTCACGCTGTTGATGCTCAAAGTATCATCAGCGCTCTTAAAGTGGCCGTTGGCCAGTAACAGCTCGTAGCTCTCATCCCCCGATGAAATCATAACATTGACCCGAATAGGCATGGCCTGTTCACTGGCGAGTTGTTTAAACGCTGTAATCGTGCCGCTGCCAGCGCCAGCGTCGTGTACAGAGGTGAGGCCGAATTTGGCTAAGCTGGACATTGATGTGCTCAACGCGTATTTGGTTTCTTCAATTGTCAGAGGCGGTATGTTGCTGCGGATTAGCGCCATTGCATTATCAATAAACACGCCGGTGGCCTCGCCATTTTCGTCTCGAATGATTTGTCCGCCATTGGGGTCTTCAGTTTGGCGATTGATTCCCGCAAGCGCCATAGCGGCTGAGTTTGCCCAGCCCGCATGACCGTCAACCCTCGATAACCAAATTGGCTTGTCTGAAATTAAAGCATCTAGGCTTGCCGCATTGGGGAAACGATTGCTATCCCAAAGGACTTGGTTCCAACCTCGCCCCTGAATCCATTCTAACTGGGGGTTTGCGCTGTAGAAATCAGCAACCCGTGCAGCGGCCTGGGCCTCTGTAGTAGTGCCGACTAAGTCTACTCGCAGTAAGCTGAGCCCGTAGTTGAGAACGTGACCGTGGGCGTCAATTAAGCCGGGAATGACTGTTTTACCATTGCCGTCGACTGCAGTGTCAGCTGTATCGGGCAGCTCTTCACCTTCGAGAAATATTTTGTCGACAGCATCGTCTGTGAACTGGAGGGCGCTAAACCTGACTAGGTTTCTATTCGCGTCTAGGGTATAGCCATTAACATTGCTTAGCAGGGTGGTTTGCCCGAAGACCGCTTTGGATAACAGGCCTAAGACAAGGAGGGTGGGTATTTTGCGCATGGTAGTCGCTTTTCACAGAGTTTAAATAGCCCTTGAGTCTAGCAAGTCTATAGCAGGCTGTCATGAGGAGGAGTGAGCGCGAAAAATAGGCTTTAGCTGTAGGCATAAAAAAACCCGGCCTTCATTCAAAGGCCGGGTTTTTGGGTCAATCTATGGGTTCTTTATTCGCCGTCAGAGGCTTCTGCAGAAGACTCACTGGCTGTTGCTTCAACATAGCGGAAGAAGCCGAAGAACATTTCCTGCCAAGTTTGCTCGCCCCAAGAGATTTGGGCAGTCGGATCAGGGTTAAACGGGTTGTTTGAAGAGTTATCAAACGTCGCGCGGAATACCATTTCAGTACCTGCTGGCAAGAACTTAGGCTCAACAAAATCGTAAGTCTTCTGCCAGTTGAACTGGTAGTTGGGTACGTTCAAGATTTCTTCTTCGCGTCCGTCAGGGTAGACCAACTTGAAGTTAGCGTCCTTGCCACGGTAATGCATGTGTGGACCAACCATGGTCAGGTAAGAATCCTTGCGGAATTTCTTAGATGCAACCATTTCGTGATCTTTGGCATTGGGTGGGATGTTGATGTCCAAATCGGCAGCTGAACCGCCTAGAATTTGACGGTCGGGCTTCTCATCCCACAGGTATAGGCCGATTTGCGAGGCGTCAACAGCTTCTTTACCAGAAGTTGTGTAATGCATCTGTAGCATTAAGCCACCGCCTTTCTTCAGTGGGTAGCCGGCGCCTTCTGGGTAAAGGTTTAACTCGTTACCTGGAGCATAGGCGCCAAGGCCGATACCTTGATTCAAGATTTCAAACTCGTTTACACCTTGATCGCCATATGAAAACGCGATGATGTGATGAAGCACAGTGCTATCGCCGGCTTCAAATTCAACCGCTTTTACCCAAATATCTTCATCTAATTCAAGAGGAATCATGATGTTACGGTAATCTTGCACACCCGTTGCCGGAATTTTTTGTTCTGGGATGTTGATAATCATGTCAGGCTCACCGTTCATCCATTTAACTGGCGTATGAACGATCTCAGCGAGAGGGTCAGAGCTATCAGCACTCTTGGAACCAGTGTCGATCCAATGCACAAGCTTTTGAGTCTCTTCGACGCTGATGTTGTAAACATCATGGAATTCGCTAACGTACTCTTTGTCGATTTGACCAGGAGGCATACGCTTGGTGATTAAGGTTTCACGAATCATCGGCGACCAGCCTTGAACCATCTGCAGGCTACTCATAGCGAAAGGTGCAATGCCGCCTTCTTGGTGACAGGTTACACAGCGCTCTTCCAGGATAGGGGCGATGTCGCGAGCATAGGACAGTGAGTCCACATGAGCCGCTTTGACCGAGAAATCAATCATGTCGCCATTACTGGCTAGCTGATTTAAAGTGATCTCTCGATCAGCTAGTAGCGCTGATATAGCCTCTTCGGCGAAACCTGCTTCATTGCGTTCTGAGCGAGAAGCGTCTGTGAAGCCTTTATTCAAAGCGCCGCGGTAAACAACGGTCTTGCTCACTGGGTCGATGACTACGACCTCAGCAACTCGAGTGATCCCTAGTTCTTCAGAAATTAGCTGCGATTCATCCATCAACATGCGCATGGTAATTTTGCGATCTGCAGCTTCGGTGCGTAGCACAGCCTTATCTGACTCTGTGGTTGAGTTGATAATGGCAAAAGTAACTGGTTGATCAGCAAAGGTAGCTGCAAGCTTTTCTAAGTCGCTGGCCGCTTTGCGGGCGTCACGGCTGTCTTTGTCGTAAGACAGAAGCACAATGGCTTCTTGATCGGCTTGGCGGCTTAACTGGAAAAAGCGACCATCGGCATCGACTAGAGAAAAATCGCTGACACGATCAGCTGCATTTGCAGCGAAGCTTGCAAATGACATTGCCGCTGATATCGCAGTTAATTTAGCGATTGATAAGATTTTAAGCATTGTGCTCTCCTCGAGTACTTCAAAACTAGGCTAGTAAAACTGTTGTTACTGATAATAATAGTACGGTGGTGCTATCAAGAATACTTCCTGAATATTAAAAAGACTGATAATTTCAATTATTGGGTAGCTCTTTTACGCCTAGGACGCCAGTTCTCTTGAGTGAGGGGGCAGGCAGGTGAGCTCGTACACAAAGATTAGACGTTGGTTGCGGCAAAACGGTTACACCGGGTTTGAATCGATTAGCTGCAGGTCTAATACCCGTGGTTTAGTTTAGGTACTTAGACATCACTATTTGATTGCCGACATCGTTCCAATGAACTTCATCCATGTAGGATCGGATAAACAAAATGCCTCGCCCACTGAGTTTCAACCAGCTGCTAGGGTCAGCCGGGTCGGGTAAATCGTCGGGATTAAATCCAAGCCCTTGGTCGCTTACCGTGAACCGCATAAGTGTGGGAGTCTGCTGAAACAGCACTGAAACAGACTTTGCAGAGAAACTGGCATCATTTTCCCGCTGTTTGATTAGGTTATCGAAAGCGCTCCAGTCCGACTCCTTCAATTTTGAGTCGATGGCGAAGTTGCCATGAATAATTGCATTGCTAAGGCATTCTTGAAGACAGATCGTCAGTTTGGTGGAATCGAGGTCATAGTTGGTGCAGATGTCTTTGGTCTGTTTCACGAAATAGCTTATGATTTGCCGGATGTGACTCATCTGGCTGTTACACTCAAAGGTAAGCTGTTGATCTTTAGCTGATTTTTGAGCGATGATGGTTTCTCGCTCAGCGGCCAACGCGGTGTCTATTTTTTGCAGAGCTTCATCTAGCGTCTTTAGGTAAACGGGTTTGAGGATGAAGTCTAAGGCGCCGAGTTTAAGCGCCCTGATGGAGCTTTCCAGATCGCCTTGCCCGGATATCAAAATTACAGGGATTTGCACGTCGTTGTTGCGCAGTTTCTTTAGGAAGCTAAGGCCGTCCATTTCGGGCATCTTGATGTCGCTAAAAACCACATCAAATTCATTTGCCGCCAAGACGAGTTCGAGAGCAGCCTTGCCATTAATAGCAGTGGCGACTGAATGGCCCTTCATCGTTAGAAATTCTTCAAGAATTTCAAGGATGTTAATGTCATCATCGACAAGCAATATGTTCATTAGCGTACTCTTTGCTGTTCGTTGTGGGCAATGGAAAGGAATTGATAAAACTATGAACAGCGACCATTAGGTTTATATCAGGGTCTATTTTTTTTCAATAAAGATATTACCCTAGATTAAAACTGGCTAACACCCACAACTAGCGTAGGTTTTCTTATTTTGGATTTGCTTAAAACTTTTTCAAGCACTAAATTGATTCAGCGCGTCGCTTTGGCAACATTTGTTACTGCCTGTTGGCCAGCATTCTCACTGGATATCAGGAATTCGCACTGCTTCGCGGGATGTCCTGTTGGGGCTGGGCTAGACAATAGCCTCATTATAAGGTCGATTTATACTCTGTCACATAACGCGCAAACGAAAGTTTCTGACTGGGCCGCGTATAGCGTATCTATTGACTCAATTGGGATTGGGTCAAATCTATCCCGCCAAGCCAGGCCCGATAACTATGTGTCGAGCACCTTGGATATAGGGGATTTTCCGGAGGATGACAGCGGGCCTTTTTTGCTGGGTCGTTTGGTTCCATTGCTCAATTTTGCGGGAACTCCGTTTTGGCAAGACACCAACTACACTAGTAATGCCATCCCAATATCAAGAAGTTTAAATACTGGCGCTTGGAATGGATTGGATTGGTCCATAAGAAACTTGGTTAATAGGGTGGGGCAAGTGTTCGTGATTACCGGCCCTATTTATTTCAGCGAACCGCAAGTAAAAAGCCTAGAAACAATGAAGCAACACCAAGTGCCTGATGCCTTTTTTAAAGTAGTGATCAGTGAAAGTGGCGAGAGTAGTGTGTTCCTATTGAACCAACAGGTTCAAGTGCATACCCATCACTGTAGTTTACTCAGTACTATGGTTGAAGTTGAGCGGCTGACGGGGTTAGTGCTGCTAGCTGATTCAAATCAATTGTCGGGAGGAAGCTTAGATGCAGCGCTTGGCTGCAACTAAGCGTTATAGATCGGCGGTCTAGATTAGCTCCATTTTGAAGTAGTCATCGCTTACCAGTTCACGAATAGTTCGGGAAAGAGCGGCTTCTACCGCCGGGACGATTCCATCCTCTACTGGAGCAATCCCGCGTCCGAACAGAGTGGTTTGCCACACTGTACGGCCGCCACTATTCAATTCAAGTTTAGTTCTGAAAGTTATCTGGATGCTGTTCACGCCACCTCGCTCTACCGCTACTGCGTCTATCGCTAGTATGCCGCCAGTGAGGGTGAAATCTGCATCGGTCTCAACGAGGGTTGCGCCGCCGCTGATGAAGCCTTGACGCAGGGCCTCTTCGATTAAATCTGGAAGCGGTGTATTCGCGGTATAGCCATCGGTTGTATGTCCAAAATTTACACTAGTGATCAACGTCGAAGAAACACCGCTGCGCTCATCGGTAAATTGGCCCACTTGCAGAGACCCTTTTAATTTTGAAAAGTCGACACTGTGATTTTCCGTATAGCTGAAGTCTATGTGCACAGTCTCAGCCAAAACGGAGGTCGTCACCAGTAAACAGAAGACTGACAGAATTGATGTAAGTGTTTTCATGGGGGTTAAATCTCTTGTGTGATCTCTAGCCGCAATTAGCGAAGGGTCAGAATAATTGACAAGGCTGCCATGTACAAGTGAACAAGACAGGCAGTAAATTAGATAAGTCGACTCGAAAAAAAAGCCGCATTTTCATGCGGCTTTTCGTTTTGGCGCTTCAAGCGTTGAGCTAAACGTTATAGCTCATCTGCAGGCCATGTAGGCGCACGGTCACGTTGAGTTACAGCACGCATACCTTGGTAAACAAACTTCTGCACTCGCTTACCATCGTAAGTTTCAGTGGTATAGACGTTGCCTTGTGAGTCACTGGCTATGCTGTGTGGCGCATAGAACAGCCCAGGCTGTCGACCGCCATCGCCGAAAGTATAGAGAATCTCCATAGACTCACGATCGATAACGTAGATCTTAAAGTTTTGTCCGTCTGCAAGGTAGATGAACTCTTGATCTTCATCAGGTGAGAAAGCGATGTCCCAAGTAGAACCTTGATTCAAGGTTGCTGGAGACACAATGATTTCTCTCACGTAAGTGCCGTCTTTGCGGAATACCTGGACACGGTCAGCGCCACGGTCACAGACGTAGACTAGACCGTCGTTGGATGGCTCTGCACAGTGAACCGGACCACGGAATTGCTGTGGGCCAGGTTGACCAGGCGTATACGTTACATCTGTGTCATCGTCAGGAGTATTGCCGTAAGCGCCCCAGTAGCGCTTGAATGCGCCAGTGGCGACATCAACTACTGCAACACGCTTGTTGGTATAACCATCAGCGATATAAGCTTCACCCGCGGCGGCGTCAATGGCGATTTCTGCCACACGGCCGTAACTAGTAGTGCTATTGCTGTCAACTGGCTCGCCAGGAACACCGACTGTGCGGATGTATTCGCCGTCGTTGCTAAATACTAAAATGTGCGAATCGCCGCCGCCATTACCACCTATCCAAACGTCGCCATTAGGGGCAACTTCGATACCATGGTTTGATGCAGGCCAGACATAAGGTGCGCCTTCAACAGCGCCGCCCCAGGCTTTAACTAGGTTACCTTCTAAGTCAAATTCGATGATTGGGGGTGCCGGGGTGCAACATTCTGATACGCCGCCCTTAAGGCCAATCTCCGTGTTGCCACGAAAGATGCTGTCTTCGGTGCGGTGAACGATGTAGATATGGTCTCTATCGTCAACGTCAACACCAATAGTGTTGCCTAAGATCCAACGGTTACCCATTGGCTTTGGCCATAGTGGATCAACAAGGAAATGAGGCGCCATTACATCGCCACTAGCGGCCACGCTAGGTTCGGTTAACTTTGATTGTCCTACTCCCAGAACTACCAAAGCCGCAACCATTGTAGCCCCAATAAATACTTTAACTTTTGTCATTTTTATTCTCCTTTCGCGCCCACTGCGGGGCTTCACAACTCATAGAGCAACGGCGAGTATACTGCCTATATAGTAGACAGTATACTTCGAACCAGATTTTAGCGGCGGTCACTTGTAAGATTTTGTGACAGCCACTCGTGTACTGGTCCAGCGATAGTTTAAGCTGAGGCCCCACAGTAGTTTGAGTAATTAGCTAACCACCTGAATTTAAAGTGAAAATAAGAATTATTATGAATTTATATCAAGTATTGCCAGGTCTAAGTCGTTGTCACTTATTGCTCATCCCAGGGATGCGGTGTGTTGCATTACTGTGGCTGTTGCTGCTTTCTACACTAGTGCAGGCCCACGATCTGCCGTCGCGGCTGACTGTTTATGCATTCGTCAAGCCAGAAGGCCAGCAGCTCACGGTCTTGTTCCGAGTCCCAATGGAAGCATTTGGCGAGATAAGCTTTCCTCTGCGCGGGCCGGGTTTCTTGCAATTCTCCGAAGCTGAGTTCGCTTTAAATGATGCGGCGCGAGTTTACATTACCGAGTCGATGCAGTTTTTTGAAAATGGTAAGCCTCTGAGCGAAAAAGAACTAGTCGCAACCCGAGTCTCGCTTCCTTCTGATCGGTCGTTTACGAGTTTTGAAACTGCGTTGGAAAACGTACTGAGCCCGCCGCTCGAAGACAGCTCTAATTTATTTTGGAGGCAGGGTGTTTTGGATGTTTTGGTGACGTTTCCTATCGATTCTGAAGCCTCTGCATTTTCTGTGATTCCCCAGCTGGGAACTCTGTCAAACGAGACCACAACAGTGCTGCGGTTCTTGGTGCCTTCAGGGTCTGAACGCTTGTTCAATTACCTTGGCAATCCGGGATTGGTAAACCTAGATCCTAGTTGGTTTCAGGCGACAGCGCGGTTTGTGGTTATGGGATTCGAACATATCCTTGAAGGCATAGACCACCTTTTATTTCTGTTTTGCCTCGTAATTCCGCTGCGCAGTATTCGTGGTCTTATTCCGGTGGTGACATCGTTCACAGTTGCTCACTCCATAACGCTGATTGGTTCGACATTTGGGGTGGCACCTAACTCGCTGTGGTTTGGTCCTCTGATTGAAACTTTGATAGCTCTATCTATTGTTTATATGGCTTTCGAGAACATTATCGGCGCGAAACTACAGCATCGTTGGGTCGTCACTTTTGGATTTGGTTTAGTGCATGGCTTTGGTTTTGCGTTCTTGTTTAGCGATACTTTACAGTTTGCAGGGGGGCATCTTTTTTCTTCGCTGTTAGCTTTTAATATTGGCGTAGAACTTGGACAGCTGTTAGTACTCGCGATAGTGGTTCCCGTGTTACATATTCTGTTCAAATATTTTATTAACGAAAGGATTGGCTCGATTCTAATCTCGGCGTTAATCGCCCACAGTGCGTGGCATTGGATGCTAGAGCGTGGTGACACCTTCAATCAGTATCCCTTGCAGGCACCCATTTTCGATGGTGTATTTTTTGCCGGTGCTATGCGCTGGGGCATGATGAGCATAATTATCTGCGCAGCACTTTGGCTTATGTATGAAGTCTTCAGACGATTCGGACTTATTGAAAGTTTTAAGACTTACGGGCCTAAGGCCGATGGGACTAATTCAATCTGATGGAGGTCTTGTTTGCTAGTCCTGGTGAGTTTAATTTTTCAATCATTGCCGGTAGTTAGTAGTTTCAATTTGTCACAGACCGCTACACTACAGGGGTGACGAAGGCCCAAGTTTATAGGCTAAACTTGGAGTTTTCACGCTGGCTGTCTTGTTGTGTGCAGCGGTCTCTTGGGTCTTTTTGAAATGAATCTGCTGTTAAAGTATAGCCAATTAGCAGCTCTGCTGTTTTTCTGCGGGTTGAGCTACGGGTCTAATTTTGATCGTGTCGGTAACTTTGCCCTGCTAGACCATGAAGGTGTCTATCACGAGCTGCGCAAATATGGCGACAGCAAGGCGGTGGTTATAATTGCGACATCGCCTAACTGTGAAAAAAACCTCAATCAACTTCCGAAATATCAGCTACTCAGAACTATGTGGGAGCGACGAGGCATCAGCTTTGTCGCCTTGGACTCTTCGCCAAAGGCAGAACGTGAAAGAGTGAGTCAGCTAGATTATTTACACCATTTAAACTTGCCAATCCTACTAGATGACTCCCAGTTGGTGACCCAAAGTCTGGGTATATCTGTTGCGGGTCAGATTGTGGTTGTTGAGCCAAATCGGAATCAAATTTTATACCGTGGCGGTATATCCGGTCTGAGTGAAAACACGCTCGAATTGGTCCTCAATGCAGTTTCAAACGCCAGCTTGGATTCTTTGCATAGCACAATGGAAACAACTGCGGATGGCTGTTCTCTAGACTTCTCAGCGACGGCCAAATTTGCTCGCAATGCGCCAGATTACGCGCGGGATATTGCGCCTATTCTTAAGGAAAACTGCGTCACCTGCCACGTTGATGGCGGCATTGCTCCCTTTGCAATGAATTCACATAAAATGGTTCAAGGCTGGTCATCCATGATGCGAGAGGTCTTAATGACCAAGCGCATGCCGCCAGCTCAGGTTGATCCGGCAGTAAACCATTTTGAGAACGCGGGTTATTTGAGTACGGCTGATTTACAGACTTTAGTGAATTGGATTGATGCTGGGTCGCCAGCGGCAGACAGCGCCCAAGACCCGCTGACAATGGTTAGTATGCCGACTTCGGTTTGGCAGTTGGGAGAGCCTGACTATGTGGTAGAAGTTCCTGCCTTTACAGTGCCGGCTACAGGGGTGCTGGACTATGAAAACGTTACGGTTAACTTGCCCTTTGATAAAGCCGTGTGGGTGAAGTCGGTTCAGCACTTACCCGGAGATCGAAGGGTGCTGCATCACTTACTTAGTTTTATTGTCCCTGCGGATTATTCTCAAAAAATAGTGGAAGGCGAGAATGATGAATCTAGAGAGTTTTTAGAAGGCTATGCACCGGGTAAGGAAGAAGCTGTAACCTTCCCCGAAGACAGTGGTGTTTTTGTCCCTGCCGGCTCTGCAGTGCAACTATCGCTTCACTACACCACGTTTGGTAAAGAGGCTGTTGATAGAACTCAGATCGGTCTTTATTTCGCTGATAGTGAGCCAAAATACAAATATTCGACCTACTCACTGAGTCACGGCGGCAAGAATATACGCATCCCGCCCCGGGATCCGGATCATCAGATGAGTGCGTCATATGTATTTGAAGATGAGATTGTATTGCACGGGCTGAGACCCCACATGCACTACAGGGGCAAGAATATGCGTATGAGTGTTATCTACCCTGGGGGCACGCGAGACGACATCCTCAATGTGCCTAACTACAGTTTTGCTTGGCAGCCCACATACAGGCTGAGTGAGCCGATGCTGTTACCAGCTGGCTCAAGAGTCATGATAGAAGGCGCGTTTGATAATTCACAGTATAATCTAGGTAACCCGGACCCCGAAGCATTAGTAAAAGGCGGGGCGCAGAGCTGGGATGAGATGTTTATTGGGTATTTTTCATATTATAAAACTCAGCAATAGTTCGGTTTTTGCTTTTTAGACGCCGCGATATTCGAAGTGTTGAATTGCAATTTGTCACACAAATATCTTGTTTAAAGGCTCAAAACTGCGAAAATGCCGAATTATATAGAGTCATATTTTTAGAAGTATTTAGTCCGCAGTGAACAATTGATTTTAGGAGCGAGAAATGATGTTCAAACACATTGGCATAGGATTAGCGACGGCTTTTACTCTGATATCGGGTAACGTATCGGCGTTGCCAGACAGAGTGGGAGATTTTGCTCTTTTAGACACGGCAGGTGAATTTCACCAGCTCAGCCGCTACAGAAACAAAGAGGCCTTAGTGTTGATGTCATACGATCCAAGTTGTGCCTCTATGGACAACGCTGTGGCACAACTACAGGCATTAACTAATGACTGGAAAGACCAAGGCTTTGCTTTTGCCTTGATCGAATCTTCTTCAATGACAGATATTAATGAGATACGCAGTGCCGCTGCGGCATCTTCAGTTACGCTGCCTCTGTTTGTTGATGATGGCCAGTTAGTATCAGAAACACTGCAGTTTTCAAAAGCAGGTGAAGTCGCTGTGCTAGATCCCGAAAGACTAACCTTATTGTATCGCGGCGCAATGAATGCTGATCTACCCAAAGCATTGACTGCTGAAATGTCTGGCGGTATTGACGCAACTATTATAAATGCTGTCTCTGGCTGCGATCTAAGCTTTCCAGTGAAGCAGCAGCATGCAAGCGCAACTCCTGACTATACCTCCGAAGTCGCGCCCATTGTTGCAGAGCAATGTGCAAGCTGTCACCGCGAAGGTGGAATCGGACCTTTCGCTATGGACAGTCATTTAATGCTACAGGGCTGGTCACCGATGATTCGCGAAGTTTTGCTTACTAAGCGTATGCCGCCAACTCAGGTTGATCCAAACGTTGGCCACTTCAGCAATGCCCGCTATATGACCGATGCTGACATGCAAACACTAGTGCATTGGATAGATGCTGGCGCGCCACGTGGTGCAGGTGCAGTCGATCCTCTAGCTCAACTTGAATTTGCAGATATGAAATCTTGGCAGCTAGGTGAGCCTGATTACATTATCAAAGCGCCAAAGATCGAAGTACCAGCTACAGGTGTAATGGACTACATTGATATCGACGTTGAACTTCCGTTTGGTGAAGACAAGTGGGTAAAAGCAGTGCAGTTTATTCCTGGTGATGGATCCGTGCTTCACCATTTGCTAGCTTATGTGACTGCCCCTTCTGAAAACTTTGACGGCGGTGAGGCGGATACAACTTCAGTGGCTAGACGCTTCCTAGAAGGTTACGCACCAGGCAAGGTTGATGCGATGACATTTCCAGAAGACACTGGTGTGTACATTCCCGAAGGCCACAAATTGTCGATGCAGTTCCACTTTACAACCAACGGTAAAGCAACTTCAGACGAAACTGTGATCGGCCTATATATGTACGATGAGCCACCTGCCTACGAGAACTTTACCCGTTCGGTAGCGTCTAACTTCAAGATCCCTGCCTACGAGCAAAATCACGAAATGTCGGCTGAGTACGTGTTTCAAGAAGATGTCGTGGTTACTGGTTTGCGTGCGCACATGCACTTCCGGGGCAAAGACATGAAGTTCACGGTTGAAACGCCGACTGGTGAGAAGCGAGATTTGTTAAGCGTGCCCAACTACAGCTACGCGTGGCAACCAACCTATAACTTGGAGGCTCCTGAGTACTTGCCAGCAGGTACAAAAGTACACGTCACCGGTGCTTTTGATAACTCTGAGTACAATCCTGCCAACCCAGATCCAAGCAAGGACATTACGTTTGGCCTGCAAAGCTGGGACGAAATGTTCATAGGCTACTGGACTTACCACGCTGCTGAGCCTACTAATCCGTAAGGCCTAAGCGAGCAATAAAAAACCTAGTCGCATTTGCGGCTAGGTTTTTTTTTGGGAAATTTAAAGCAAATTAGCCCCTGCGCAAGATTGCTTTGGAGTCTCAGAAATAAGCAGTATCCGTTTGTATATCAAGTTCTTAACTTGGTATGATGCGGTCCTTATAAATCATAATAACAATTCGGGAGAGCGGTACATGTCCTCGATCTTTTTAGTCATTTTCGGCTTAATTGGTTTCAGCTTTGGCTGGTTTATTTATTCCAAGTTTATTGCTAGCAAGATTTACCGGTTAGACCCTAATTACGTTACACCAGCCCATCAATTTAATGATGGGATAGACTTTGTACCGACCAACAAATACGTTCTTTGGGGTGCCCACTTTACTGCTGTTGCAGGGGCTGCGCCAATTATTGGACCTGCGGTCGCGGTTTATTGGGGCTGGGTACCGGCTCTTTTGTGGGTGACATTCGGCTCAATTTTCTTTGCCGGCGTGCACGATATGGGCGCGCTTTGGGCTAGCAACCGCCACGGTGCAAAATCCATTGGTGCGCTATCTGAAAGCATTATTGGCAAACGCGCTAGTGCGCTATTCATGGTAATCATTTTTCTTCTGTTGATGTTGGTGAATGCTGTGTTTGGCACAATCATCGCAAAAGATATGGTGGAATTTCCCTCTTCTGTTTTTCCAGCTTGGATTGCGATTCCAGTAGCGATTGCCATTGGTTTGCTGATCCGTAAGCAATTTAACCTGTTAGTTATCTCGTTAATTGGTGTGGCCTTTCTCTACTTCAGCATCTATGTGGGAAGTGAAATGCCCCTCGAGTTGCCTGGCAATATTTTTGGTTTAGGCCCAAATGGCAATTGGATTATCTTACTGTTTATCTACGCCGGCATTGCTTCAATGCTACCGGTATGGATGCTGCTTCAGCCGCGGGATTACATCAACGGTGCGCAGTTGGTTTTAGGGTTGATCATTCTGTATTCAGCAGTCTTAATCACTATGCCTGAGGTTAGTGCGCCAGCGTTTAATACGGTGGTGGAAGGCACGCCACCGCTGTTCCCTATTTTGTTTGTAACTATTGCCTGTGGCGCGCTGTCTGGCTTTCATGGGATTGTGTCTTCTGGCACTAGCTCAAAGCAACTCGATAATGAAAAAGATGCGCGCTTTGTTGGCTATTTAGGCGCATTGGGCGAAGGCTCTTTAGCTCTAATCACAATCGTTGCCGTTACCGGCTCCCTCTATGCGGCCAATGGCGCAGAGTGGAATGCCATTTACACTGGGCTGTCTTCAGGCCCTGGGCAAACTGGCTTTATTAACGGTGGTGCACAACTAATCACGCAGGGCTGGGGTATCCCGATTGCATTTTCGGAGACCATGCTTGCTGTAATGGTCGTCTTGTTTGCGGGCACAACAATGGACGCAGGCTTACGACTCCAGCGCTATATCGTTCAGGAGTGGGGCAATATCTACAACATCGCTCCTCTCAAGAACAACTACATTTCAACTCTACTAGCGATTGCCGCGTGCTTAACCTTAGCATTTGGGGTATCAGCAGGCGGCTATCCGGGTGATGGCGGAATGTTGATCTGGCCAGTTTTTGGAGCCACCAACCAAATCTTGGCATCAATGACACTGATGGTTATTTCTATCTATTTGATCAAGCTGGGTCGACCAGTCAAAAACGTGTTAATCCCAATGATTTTTATATTGGTATTCGCATTGTGGGCAAGTGGTTGGTACGTGATCGAGCATTTCCGCACAGAGGCTTGGGTTTTGGTGTTTATAGAGGTTGCTGTGATTGTTGCCACAGTAATAATCATCCTTGAAGCATGGTCGATTGTGTCTAAAGTGAAAAAAGGCGAACTATCCACAGATGAAGCTGCAGCTTCTGGGGATTAAATCTCGCCCTTCTTTGTGAGCCCGAATGTAAAGGGATCAAAAGGAGCGTTGTGCCTGCAGCATGACGCTCCTTTTTTTATGAATAAATAGATAACGTTATTGCGGAGAAAGTTATGAATCCTACGAGCCTTAAACAGGCTTTGAGCACGGAGGCTAGCGCAGCCATTGACGAGGTGCTCGTTTTCCCCGAGTTGGACTCCACTAATTCCCAATTGCTGCGACGCTATCAAAATGGCGAGCACGGGAGCTGCTTGGTGATTGCCCAGTCGCAGACCAATGGGCGCGGCAGGCGTGGTCGAAATTGGTTGAGTCCAAGCAATGGCGGGCTTTATATGTCTCTAGGAATGCCTTTGTCTAATTCAACCAAAGACCTGCAGGCGATAAGTCTAGTCACAGCAATTAGCGTTGCCAGAGCGATCGATCGACTGTGTGATGTTAGATTGCAATTGAAATGGCCTAATGACGTGCTGGCGGAAAACAAAAAGCTAGCCGGGATTTTGTTAGAGAGACATATTTCCACAGCCCAGTCCTATATTGTTTTTGGCATTGGGGTGAACCTTGAAATCACCCAAGCTCAGCGTCAATCAATCGATAGGCCTCTGGCTGACCTCAAGTCACTGACCAACGGGAGTGTAGATACAAGCAAGCTCGCCGCCGTTATTGCCAGTGAGCTGGTGGCATCCTTGGCTGTCTTTTTGAAGCAAGGCTTTGTTCCATTTAAAGAGGTTTGGAATGACTATGATCGCTACGCCGGGGCCGACATCGTGATTGATCATGGAAATGAGCGCTTGCTGGGAAAGTCTATGGGGGTAAACGAGACAGGAAATCTGGTACTGCTTTGTGCAACTGGGCTTAAAACACTGACTACTGGCGAGATCTTCCCATCACTGCGGGCTTTAAAGGAAGATATCTCATGATCCTAGAATTAGATCTGGGCAATTCTCGAATAAAATGGAGGTTGCTTGATGACTCGGGCGTGAAAGATCAGGGCGCAGTAACTGATTTGATTGAGCTCAAAGCAGAACTCTCCCACAAACGTGGGATAAAGCACTGCCGTATTTGCAGTGTTAGGCGGGGCGAAGCCTTGAGCGAGTTAGGTGTCTGGATACAGGATAATTTCGCTATTTCTCCCCAGATCGCCGAAGTAAGCAGCCGCTGCGGCGCGGTATCTAATCGTTACCAAGATCCGTCGCGACTTGGTGTAGATAGATGGCTGGCAATGTTGGCAGCGTATGAGCGAACACAGGGCGCCTGTATTATTATTGATGGCGGCACAGCGCTAACGCTGGATGTTCTCGATAGTGAGGGCTTACATCAGGGCGGGTTTATATTGCCTGGGCTGGCGCTTATGGCCCGGAGTTTGGAAGAAAATACGGCGATAAAACTTTCCAGCCAAGGACAGGTGCCGTCAATCGTATTAGGTCATTCCACTGACCAGGCCGTTCGCAATGGAATATTAGCCACAGTCATTGCATTGATAGAAAAGCTTTACAAGGATCAGTTGGAAGGAGCCGGGCGGCGAGTAAGGCTGGTGTTAACCGGCGGAGATGCAGCTACCCTATCGGCAACACTCGCACACTCAGGGTTTGTCCTAAGGGCGGTGGCAGGAGAGGCGGTGCAGGCCGAAATCATTAAAGATCTAGTGCTAGATGGTTTGGCGCTAGCCTGTCCAGCTGACGGTGTAGAGTAGCAACTCAATGAAATATATAGCAATATTTCTTTTTCTAGGCAATGTGGGCTATTTTCTTTGGTCAGCTTCGCCCCTTGCTGAGCCTGTGACGCTGCAGCGGCCCGCACCACGACCTTTGCTTAATAACGGACTGACCCTGCTTGAGGAATATCAAACACAGCGCGATGAGTTTCTGTTAACTGAACTTCAGGCGAGCAAAACCTGCCTGCGAGTAGGGGGTTTCAATACCTCGGATGAGGCCAATAGTTTTATATTCAGCGCCCAAGAGGAGGGTTTGAGAGGCCAATTGCGTTTTGAAGGCGAACAGTTGCCATCCCAATATCGGGTTTTCCTGCCGCCAGCTTCATCCAGAGCAATAGCTGCTATCGTCTTGGAAGCCCTTAGTGAGGCCTCGGAAGCGGCTGGTCTGCGCCTAGAAACCTACCTGATTACGCGGGGTAGTCTAGAAAACGCTATCGCGCTGGGGGTGTTTGAAAGCTTCGAGTTAGCGACAGATATAGAGGCACAAGTTGCAAACTTGGGTTACCGGCCTAAGGTAGAAGAGGTTGTCAGATCAGTTGGCGGAATTGCTGTTTGGTTGGAAAGTACGGATTCTCTGGGTTTGCAGTCGATAGAATGGCTTGATTTAGCTCAGGAAAGCCAAGATCTAATCGCTTCAGAAAATCTGTGTGAAACGATTGCACAAGGAGAGCAATTCCCATAAAATGCCGCACCTGAGTGAGAGAGCCAGGGTTATGACCCTTGGGATATCTTTAAGGAGGGGTTCCCGAGTGGCCAAAGGGATCAGACTGTAAATCTGACGCGCAAGCTTCGGTGGTTCGAATCCACCCCCCTCCACCACCTAGTTTAGGCTAGTTGTGGGGATACCAAGGCTTAAGGTTTCTATCCTGCGGGTATAGTTCAGCGGTAGAACTCCAGCCTTCCAAGCTGGTTGCGCGGGTTCGATTCCCGCTACCCGCTCCAATTTTTGCAGCGCAGTGTTGTCGGGGTTGGTAAGCATTACGAACAATTTACGTTAAACACAGGTTGACCACTAACCTGGTTGAGCTGCAAAGCCGATGAATTGCTCGCATAGCTCAGGCGGTAGAGCACTTCATTGGTAATGAAGAGGTCCCCGGTTCGATTCCGGGTGTGAGCACCATATTATTACGTTCGCGTAAACAATTAAGCGGGTTTATCAGTTTATATAGATTACCTATATAAGAAGGTAGATTCATTGAAAGTCACTAGAAGTACAGAAAGAGTGTAGGGGCAGTCCAAAATGGCGAAGGAAAAATTCGAACGAAAAAAATTACACGTAAACGTTGGCACGATTGGTCACGTTGACCACGGCAAGACGACGTTAACAGCGGCTTTAACCAAAGTGTGTGCAGAAGCCTTTGGCGGCACGGCTAGAGATTTTTCTCAGATAGACAATGCTCCGGAAGAAAAAGCCCGCGGTATCACTATTAATACATCACACGTTGAATATGATTCGGCTAATCGTCACTACGCGCACGTTGACTGTCCTGGTCACGCTGACTATGTAAAGAACATGATCACTGGTGCTGCTCAAATGGACGGTGCTATTTTAGTGTGTTCAGCTGCAGACGGCCCAATGCCACAAACACGTGAGCACATCTTGCTGTCGCGTCAGGTTGGTGTGCCTTACATCGTCGTGTTCATGAATAAAGCGGACATGGTTGATGATGAAGAAT
>JBLGBD010000033.1:0-27404 GCA_047617585.1 Pseudohongiellaceae bacterium
GGAGTGATCGCCAAAAATCCCACCACCAACCACGGCTGCAATAGCCTTATAGATGATTGGATTGGCCGCGACTCCGCTGGTAAAGCTATAGGCGATAGGTAGGACGAAGGGAATCATTAGCGCATAGGCGCCCCAAAAGGTCCCGGTCTAGAAAGAAATAAGTGCGGTGATAAAAAATGTGGTGGCAATAAAAAATTCGGCTGTCATCAGGCCTTCTGAAACAGACATTATAGTTTGCGTAGCGCCGAGAGTTTTAGTCACCGTATTCACGCAGTAAGCCAAAGCCATCAACATCACGGCAGGCATAACACTGCTGATACCCTGTAAACCTTCCGAACTAATTCATTAACGCTGCCTACAGTGCCTTTAGCGAATAGCAAAAAGCTCAGATAAAAAACTGCACTCATAAAAGCTTCGGCGATTCGCATGGTGTTGAACACTAAATAGCTAATAATGAAAGTTCCAAAAATGATGGCTATAGTTACTAAGAGTTCAAACCAGAGCGATGCGCGCTCCGTCTGATAGCGGACGCATTATAGGGCAGTCATTAGCGAGCTGAAATAATCGTCTACTATTATGAATCCCATCAGTCACGTTGTGGTTTTGACTTGCCGCGGGGTGTGACACTTGTTGGATACGGATTCGGCGAACTTTGCTATCACTCCAGCTTATTTAAACAGCTTAAATAAAATGCCAATAAAGACCACAATTAAGGTAATCCAAATAAAATCGCCGCCACCAAGAGATGTCTGGACGAGATCACTGAATTCATAAATTGGGTTAAATAGTAGTGAGCCAGTGGCAGCGTACGCAAGCAATACGACACCAACCATGCAGCCGACCAAGAGTGCGAAAATTGCATTTCGAGTCATGAATGCACAGGCGAGAGCAGGATAAGTGGCGCAAGCGATAGCAGGCCATAACTGAACCCAGATTCCACTATTCGTCTCCTTTTTATTGTTCTATTTATAAGGTTTGTGTGGGCTAGTTTAACATCTACTCAGGAATGGGAAAAACAGTCATTGAGGCGCTTTTAGGAAAACCCCAGGGCAAGACCCAATAAGATAGACTTCCCCCAAGATTGCTTATAGTCTTCAAGTTAACCCGAACCCGCTATTTTTTTGGAGATATCCCATGAAGTTGTTCGTGCATACCATCATGCCCTATCGCTCGCGTCTTGCGAGTATTGCAGGGTTGTTAACAGTTTTAGCATCTCAGGCTTTTGCCCAAGTGCCTATTATTCAGCCCGGCGCGCCAGGTCAACCTAGTCGACAAATCTCAGCCGCAGAAGCCTCAGATCTAGCAAGCCTTACTTTTTCCGACGGCGATGTAAAGTTTATGCAGGGAATGATTTCCCACCATGCTCAGGCATTGCAGATGAGCGAATTGGTAGAAGGTCGCACTAACCGCGAAGCTATGGAGTTAATGTCTCAGCGCATCGCGCTTTCTCAAGAAGATGAGATCGCTATGATGCAAGACTGGCTCAGCGAGCGTGATCTGATGGTGCCCCAAATTGATTCCCACATGATGGAGGGCCACACGATGATGCCGGGTATGGCGACTGCTGAAAAAATGGCAGAGCTTGAAGCGGCACAGGGGCCGGCATTTGACACCATTTTCCTACAACTCATGATCGAGCATCATAAAGGTGCGCTGACCATGGTGGATGAATTGTTAGAACAGCGGGGCTCTGCTCAAGACTCAGTGCTTTTCGCTTTCACCAGCGATGTGACTGCTGACCAAGCAAGTGAAATTGATCGAATGAATGCGATGCTTGCAGGCTTCTCGCCTGATCCTCGAGTCAATTTAAAGCCAGGCTTTGAGGACGCCGGCGAGGCTTCTTTGAACATGATGCTTGTTGCCTCACTGCCCAAGCCAGACGGCTTCTTTGATCCAGCCAATCCTTCAGGCTTACCTATCAGGAAAGAAACCGAAGCAGAAGAAACCCTGCAGCCTGACACAGATGAGCAGCCAGCAGATGATTCCGAGGAACAATCGGTAGGTGACGCTGCGGTTTCAAATCTCGCTGAGACCCCAACCGCGGAAGACGACGAAGACGAAAATAGTGAACCCCGTCCAGGCCTGCTCAATTTTGCAAACACCGATTTGCTGTTTGCTGACGACGTGTTAGTGGCCGGCAATTACCACGGTTTTAACGCTTACGACATTAGCAATCCAAGTAATCCCCAATTGATCAGTTCAATAGTATGTCCTGGAGGTCAGGGTGATGTTTCTATTGTGGGTGATCTATTGATTATGTCGGTTGAGCAAACTCGTGGCCGCATGGACTGTGGTCTGCAAGGCGTCGCCGAGCCAGAGAGCGATGAGCGCTTTCGCGGTATTCGCCTGTTCGATGTCAGTGATTTTACCATGCCGATCCAGGTGGGGGCGGTGCAAACCTGCCGCGGGTCTCATACTCACACCGTTGTTACAGATCCAGACGATGATGGCAATATCTATGTTTACGGTTCAGGCACCTCCAGCGTAAGGCCTGGCGAAGAGCTTGAGGGTTGTCACGATGAATCCCCTTTTGAAAATCCAGAATCGGCAATGTTCAGAATTGATGTGATTCAAATTCCTTTGAACAATCCGATGAATGCAGCCGTTGTAAATCGGCCTTTTATTTTTTCCGACCCCGAGTCAGGGGTTGCTGCCGGACTTTGGGAAGGTGGTGATCATGGGCCTGGTACACAAGACACCAGACAGACCAATCAGTGTCACGATATCACCGCGTACCCTGAGATTGGGCTGGCAGCTGGCGCCTGTTCGGGCAACGGCATACTACTGGATATTTCAGACCCAATAAACCCAACCCGCATAGATGAAGTGATCGACACGGGTTTCGCCTATTGGCACTCTGCCACCTTCAACAACGATGGCACTAAAGTGCTATTCACTGATGAATGGGGTGGCGGCTCGCGACCGCGCTGCAGAGCCTCTGACCCGCTGGATTGGGGTGCCGATGCCTTTTACGACATCGTCGATAAGAAAATGCAGTTTAGAAGCCACTATAAAATGCCTGCCCCACAAACGGATACCGAAAACTGTGTGGCCCACAACGGCTCGTTAGTGCCTGTGCCAGGAAGAGACATATTCGTTCAGGCCTGGTACCAAGGTGGTATCTCAGTTATCGATTTCACCGATTCTTCCAATCCAACAGAAATTGCCTTCTTTGATCGGGGCCCTATTGATGAGGAAAAATTGATTACCGGTGGTTATTGGTCTGCGTATTGGTTTGGTGGTTTGATTTACGCTACAGAGATTGCTCGAGGTCTTGATGTGTTTGCGTTAACTCCTAGCGATTTTCTTACTGAGAACGAAATAGCAGCGGCTTCTCTGCGCTCCGCTGGCGATATAGTGAACGCACAGCAGCAGGCTAGGCATGTCTGGCCTTCTGAGCCGGTTGTTGCTAGAGCCTATTTGGATCAGCTGCTGCGCAGTGGTGTAATCGCGCAATCTCAAGTGGAAGAAATTACCGAGGCCTTAGCTAACGCTGAGGAAAGCCTAACTGAAGGCAGCAGCAATCGCCGTGCAGCAAGAAATTTAAGCTCTCTGGCCGATGGGTTGAAGGATAGTGTTGCTGATAATAGCGGTATCACTCGAACCCGGTATGTGGGGCTGGCGTCGACTATTGAAGGCATTGCCGAACGCCTACGGTAGCGTTAATAGGCCAAAAAAGGCCTCCGGGTGAACCCCGGAGGCCTTTTTTGGTTATGACTACGTGTTTTAGGAGTAGCTTTGGCTTGTCGAGATGCAATGCTGGAGCATTAGGAGTTGCTCGTTTAAGGACTTTTACGGCGTCGCTGGGAGGGGCCTGAGACTGCTTATCGAGCGCTTTTAGTTTTTTCTTCGCCAGTAGCCGCTGCAGCGCAGCGAGTAGAAGCTAACTACTGCTCCATTTACGGAGGCAGTTTCGTGGCTCCGCCAAGAAGTGACCCCAAAAGGCCCTCAGGGCTTCTCCGGCTATATCGAAAGCGCCATTAGATATAACTAACGAACTACCCCGCAGGGTTCTTTGTGCCGTATCGCGGAAGTAGATATTGATTACACCCTGACCTATACCATGCCAAAATGGGCAAGCATCGATGCAGCAGAGCCGGCCTTTCGCCAGTGGTGGAGCCGTACCATGCAACCCTTTGGCGATATGAGCAAAACTAGGGTCTAATCACAGATCAACGGGTCAGCAAAATCCAAGGCAAGTTTTCTACCTTGGGTACGCGCCCGAGTTGTGAAGAATCGGTCCTTTGCTGCGGCATTGGCTATGGCCATGGCTGTTGCTAGGCAGTTTCATTGGGCTGCGTTTTCTGAGGCGATAAGGTTGCTGCCAATAGTGACACGCTAGTAACAAGTGTTTTTTTCCTAGGCTGGGTTAGGTACTATTCAGATCGTTTAAACTGCAAGCCCATGCCGTCGTTTTCATAACTAAAAGTAGAGGATGTATACAATGAACTTCCCAAAAGCGTTATTAGCGCTGCTGACTACCAGCCTTATTCTTTTCTCATCAACGCTTATGGCTCAGGATTGGCCGTTGCAACCGCCGGCTGAGGCGCCTTCGGATTGGGGTGCTGTATCTGCTAACTTTGAGGAAATCCCTTACCCATACCCTGTGCACTTTTTGGAACTTAATCGATTTGGTCAGGATATGCGCATGGCCTATATGGATGTCGCTCCTACCGGCCCCAGTAATGGCCAAACTGTATTTTGGCAGCATGGTATGAATTTTTATTCGGAAGCCTATACGCCAACGCTTCAGGCTCTAGCCGCAGCAGGCTTTCGAGTGTTGGCAGTAGATAGAATTGGTTATGGCAAGTCCTCGAAACCCATCATCCCCTATAACTTCAACTTTGTGGCAGCAAACATGAAAGCGCTGCTTGATGAATTAGGGATAGAACAAGTAGCGGCAGTGGGGCACTCTATGGGTGGGATGGTGATGAGCCGTTTTGCCATGTTATACCCCGAAGTGACTACTCACGTCGTGTTGGTCAATCAGATTGGTTTAACTGATCAGCGTCAAAGCAGAACTTGGGTTGATCCCTATGTTGGAGAGTTGGGGGTAGCTAGCTATCAGTCAATTCTGCGTGGCCATCGACGCTACTTTCCAAAAGATTGGCCACCTGCTCATTTAGAGTTTGTTAGGCGGCAGTACGGGCAAACCATGAGTGGGGAGTGGCCACGCTTAGCCATGGTGCGCAGATTGCAAGGGCAGATGCTGTATGATGACCCTGTTGTGTATGACTGGCAGCACATCACTTCCAAAGCACTGATACTTGCAGGTGAAGAAGACGGTCTGGTTGAGGACTTCCCTACCTTGGCCCGACATGTTGCAAGTGAAATGCAAAACTCAACCCTATTGCTATATCCAGGCATTGGCCACGCACCACAAATTGAAATTCCTGATCAATTCCATGCTGATTTGATTCGTTTTCTCAAGTCTGATCCGGCCGCTCTTGCCAGTGCTTGGAAGTAGTTGCTGATACTGGGGCTCAACGGGTTTACTGGTAACAAGTTGAGCTTCAATTTAGCGCAGAGTTATTGCAGTGTGGAAGAGGTTATCTCGGCCCTGCGATGACAGCAATCTGGAAAAATTCACTAAAGGTTTAAACCAAGTTTATTGACAGGCTATTTTAGAATGAAACAAGTAGTAATTAGCGGTTCAGGGCTTTGGAAGCCTGAATATACCATCTCCAACGAGGAGTTAGTCACTAGCTATAACGCTTGGGCTGAGTCGTATAATAATGAAAACTCAGCGGCCATCGCAGCGGGTGAATTGACTGCTAAGCCATTTTCTTCCGCAGAATTTGTAGAAAAAGCATCAGGCATAAAGAGCCGGTACGCCTATCGGAAAGAAGGCATTCTGGATATCACGCGGATGCGGCCAAAAATTGATAGGCGCAGTGATGACGAGGTGTCTCATCAAGCAGAAATGGCACTCAATGCAGCTAAAATAGCACTTGAATCTGCGGGTAAAACTGCAGCAGATATTGATATGGTTATCGTTTCCTGTGCCTATACAGAGCGTGCATATCCTGCCATCGCGATTGAAGTACAGGGTGCCTTGGGCATAAAAGGAACAGGGTTCGATATGTTGGTAGCTTGCTCTGCGGCCACTTTTGCCCTGCAGCGGGCCCACGATGCGATTGCTGCTGGTTCTGCTAAAGCGGTCTTGGTGATCAATCCTGAGCTCACGTCACCGCAAATTAATTATCGCGATAGAGACAGCCATTTTATTTTTGGTGATGTCAGCACGGCAATGGTATTGGAGGGAGCCGACACGGCTAAATCTTCGCATCAGTTTCAAGTGCTGGGAACAAAGTCGCAGACCGTGTTTTCTAATAATATTCGTTCAAACTTCGGCTATGTGTCACGGGCCGAAGACGTGGATCCATTTATGGCGGAAAACCTTTTTCATCAAAATGGACGCAGCGTATTTAAAGAAGTATGTCCCATGGCAGCGGATCACCTGAATCAGCAAATTCAACAGGTGGGGCTTGAGGTGGGGGATGTTCGTCGCTGGTGGCTGCACCAAGCGAACTTGAATATGAATCAACTCATCACTCGGCGACTATTGGGGAAAGACACGACCCAAGACGAAGCGCCTACCGTGTTAGATACATTCGCCAACACTGCGTCTGCCGGTTCCATTATCGCCTTTTGTCAGCACCATGAGGATCTTAAGCAGGGAGATATAGGCGTCATCTGTTCATTCGGCGCCGGCTATTCGATAGGCTCTTTAGTTCTTAAAAAGATTGTCTAGCCTTGTGGCTAGTACTGCAGCTTCGCCTAGCGTGGCTTTGGCGCAGTGGGAGTCGAGGTGTCACTTTCTAGTAAACATGGTCTGTAGCATTTATCGAGTGGGCCCAGAGTTCTCCAGCCCACTGTTCACGCGTCTATCTTGCTGCTAAAGCAATACATTTCCTATTAGCACGGCTAAGGGTAAAGCGATCGCTGTTCGCAGGAGAAAGATTGCCGCCACATCAAAAAAACCTAAGGGAATTTTTGACTTAACGATTATAGCGCCTACCTCAGACATGTATATCAGCTGACAAACAGAAACTGTAGCCACTACAAACCGGGTCAGCTCGCTTTCTATGCTGCTGCCAACTAAAGCAGGTAAAAACATATCAGTGAAACCAATAAGAATAAGTGGTGCAGCGGCGGCCGCTTCGTCTAACTGCAGCAGGGATAAAATTGGGGCTATAGGGTAGCCAAGGTAGGTAAACAATGGCGTGTACTCAGCCAGAATTAGGGCAAGCGTTCCTACGCCCATTACTACCGGAACAACCCCAAGCCATAATTCCGTTGCATTGCTGGCCATACGCTTTGCCAGTTGGGCCGCTGTTGGCGAGTTTCCTGCACGTTTTAAAGCCTCATGAATCGCGTTTTGCCAAAGGGTTTTTGTGGAATCGAATTCCGTCGCTTTTGACCTAAGACTGTCGTCGATATACACATCCGCGATGCCTCTCAGTGGAGGTAGTTTCGGGGTGATAAGCGCTGCGATAAAGCCAATGGCAATGACGCTGAAATAGTAAGGCAGGAACAAGTGACCCAAGCCGATGGTATTGATCACTACCAAAGAGAACGATACCGAAACCACTGAGAAGTTGGTGCAGATCACAGCGGCTTCTCGGGCCGAATAGAATCCCCGCACGTACTGCTGCGAAGTAATAAATACGCCTACTGGCCCAGAGCCCATCCAAGACGCAATGGCATCAATTGCGCTGCGACCTGGTAAGTTGAACAGCCGTAAAAAAACTTTGCTTAACAGCACGCCAACTAATTCCATTAAACCGAAATCTACCAGAAGCGGCAGAAATACTGCCGCAATTGTAAAGTAGGTCATGGTGATAGGAATCAAATTGCCCAATGAAGTGCCGCTGGTACTGCCTCCGATTAGCCACTGTGGCCCGATGTCGAACAGATACCCCATGGCGCAAATGAAGCCGAATACTCTTATTGAGAACCAAATAGGATGCAAGCTAAGTTGTTCAGCCAGCGCAGGAAAACGCTGCCGAGACTTGTCGCTTACAGCAAACAGGATGGATCCAATCAATGAGCAAGTAATAAAAACACCTGCAGCCTGCGATAGCTGTAGCTTGTAGTTATTAATTACCAGATCGCCGATATAGGCCATGCCAATAGTGATTTGACCACCGGAGTAGAATGGCACAAGAAAAAAGGCCACACCGATGGATGATGGAATTAAAAACCGGAGCCATGGGGATGACTCAGCGCTGTTTTTTGAGGACATCTATAACCCTTGTAGTGCCGTATAAAGTGATCGCATCTCCGCGCTTGAGCCAATGCTGACGCGCAGATGATTGTGAAGTCGTGGGATATGATTTTGATCTCGTAGGATTATCCCCTGTACACGCAGCGCCGTGAACACTGCCTTGCTGTCGGCAAACTCAAGCAAAATGAAATTTGTGACGCTGGGATAGACTTTCTTCACGCAGCGGACATTTGCAAACAGCGCGGCATATTCCTCTCGTAGCTTTATGGTTTGGTCCTTGTGCTTATGCATATAGGCCAGACCTTCTTTGGATAGGGCTGTTAGGCCAATCTGAGCGCTGGGATCTGGAATCGGGTATGGTGCGATAAGAGTGTTTACAACAGCTATCACTGACTCATGAGCAATAATAAAGCCAAGCCGCACCGCCGCTAAAGCAAATGCTTTGGAAAGGGTGCGCAAAATGATGATATTTGGATAAGTGTCTAGCAGCTGTGCTAGTGAATGCTCTGAACAAAATTCAATGTAGGCTTCATCGACTACGACAAAGGCGGAATCTTGAAACTTCTTGGCGATCGCCAAAATTGAGTCTAGCGCTAAAGGGTTGCCCGTGGGGTTATTTGGGTGACACAGAAATACTAGCTTCAACTGATCCTGATCGACAAGGTTAGCAGTTAAATCTAGCCCAAACTCTTCATTCAAAGGAACTCGGTCTACTGCAACCTGATGAGCCTTCGCGACAAATTCATACATGGAATAAGTTGGAGTTTGAATGCGGATAGTGTCTTTGTTAGCTTCGCAAAAGGCTCTCACCAAAAGGTCAATGCCCTCATCAGCTCCTCTTACAGCGACAACACGGGTGTGCTCGACCCCTGCGTAGGCCGCATAGCGATGTGCTAATTCAGTGGGCAGAAAATCAGGGTAGCGGTTCCATGTTTCACCTGCAGCCATGGCAAATGCAGGAAACGGCGATTCGTTGGCGTTAAGATAGGACTGACCTACCCCTCCGATTCTGCGGGCAGATTGATAAGGTTCTAAATTGGCAAGCTGTGAGGCAACTAGTTTTTTGGCGAGACTCATAAATTTGACTGACGCGAAGTGAGGGAAATGAAGACGCAGCATATAATTAATTGGCAGCAAGCGCCATATGCCACGCTCTCCAATGGCGATAAGCCGATTGAGAAGCTGGTCGGATCGAGCCAGCTTCGGCATAGCTTGTCATCAAAGTAGATTGTTTTCATGTTAGTTTTAGCACAAAGTTTAGCAACTAATTGGCAGTGGATTCCCTCATGAGAAAAGTGATTGTTTTTGTATTGGCTTTAATACTGGGCTCGACTCTGTCCGCTGCTGGAGAAACCCAATGGTCGATAAAGACGATGTCTTTTAATATTAGATACAACAATCCCGATGATGGCATTAACGCGTGGCCCAACCGAAAGGCGCGGGTGGCGAGTATGATAGAGTTTCATGATGTCGATTTGTTAGGACTACAAGAAGTACTGAAAACCCAATTGGATGAACTAGCGCTGCTGCTGCCAGATTATGAATGGGTGGGTGTTGGACGCGATGACGGTGTCAATGCTGGTGAGTTTGCACCGATTTTCTACAAGCCTAAGCGCTTCAAGTTAGTTGATAGCGGTACTTTTTGGCTGTCTGAAGACCCTCAAAGCGTAGGCAGTAAGAGTTGGGATGCGGCACTGCCGCGGATTGCTTCTTGGGCTGTGTTTATCGATAAGTCTACCTCGAAGCAGGTGTTTCATCTAAATACACACTTCGATCACCGGGGCGAAACTGCGCGAATAGAAAGTGCCAAGCTAATTACAAGCCTGTTACCTGGGCTAGCCGCGGGCGCCCCTGCAGTCGTTACTGGCGATTTTAACAAGGCCCCTAACAGTGAGGTCTATTCCCAGATGACAGCTTTACTGGCTGATAGTAAGACTCTGTCCCGTAAGCCTCCCCATGGGCCAGAAGGAACCTTTGGCGGCTTTACGGTTGAAGTGCAGGAAAGCAGCGAGCGGATCGACTATGTCTTTGTGTCTTTAGGAATTCAGGTGCTACGTTATGCTGCCTTAAGTGATCAATGGAATGGTTATTACCCTTCAGATCACTTACCCGTTTTCGCCGAGATAGTTTTGCCCCACGCAGCGCAGCCTTAAGTTTTGTTCATTTCAACTTCGCTGCAGGCCTAGGGACGTTCTTGGATCCGAGAGATGAAGTTGTCTAGCACCGCTTCGGCGCTTAGTTCAGTGAGACAGCGAAACTCCAATTCGCAGGCGTGGCCATTTCGGCACGCAGCAGGGCAGCGATAGCCTCGCATTACGTTTGTGCTGTTGGTTAAGGGGCCCCAAATACGCTCGTTAGTCGGGCCAAAGATTGCTATGGCTGGAACCCCTAAAGCTGTGGCTAAATGCATAGGGCCACTGTCATTGCCAATGTAAAATGCGGCGCGGCGTAGTAGTCTGCTTAGTCCAGTTAAATCTAGCCTGTTAGCAAGGTCTGGCACTTGCGTAGTGAGTGCGTTGTTTATGTTGTTATTAGTCAAGCGATCCATGTCCCCTGCACCAACTAGCACCGGGCTAAATCCTCGTGCCTGAAGTAGACGAATGAGCTGAATCCAATTTTCGTCGCCCCATAGCTTGCGCATCTTACTCGCGCCCGCATGGAGAATAACGATTTTCGAATAGTCCAACACCCCTAGTTCAGCCGGCAATGTGTTCTCATTGCCTGCTGTTTCTGGAATGTTCAATTTTCCATAGCTAGGGGTCGCATCAGAAATATTGGCAACACAAGCCAAGATGTTTCGATACTTATAAAACTCACTGGGCTGTTGCCTTGGTTCGGACAGCTGGTGGTACCAATTTGGCCGCAGGCAGTCTGGTGGTCCTATGCGTTTTTTTGCACCGCACAACCGAGTGAGCGTTCGAGATACTGAATCACCTTCTAGATCGACTGCTGTATCGGCTTTTAAGCGCCTGATGTCACTGATTAGTTTGAAATAGAGCGCGGCTTTTTCTAGCTTGCCTGCCTGATTCAAGATCGAGCGAGGATAGAAAATAAGCGAGTTATGGTTGAAAAGGTTGCCCACTAGCGGCCTAAATGTTTCGTCTAGAATAATGCTGTAGGGCTGATTTTCGCGGTCGAACTGAGCGCAAGATCTTTGGATAAGGCCCAATGCGATCAGCAGATTGCCAAGGAATTTGGTAGGGTTAACAATCACTATATGGGTTTTCTTCATTGCTTTTTTTCTTGCTTCAACTGAAATTCTTCCTGCACGCAATGATCTGTTTAAATGGTTTGAGCGCTCTCTCAAGCATATCTTCTCCACAAACCCGGGGCCAGCTTCTTGTAGTATATATTCCTACAACAATTACAGTGCTATTTTTATAGACATTAAAGTTTTAGAAATCTATGCTGGTGTTACAAAAAAAGATGTAGTTGAGGCGTTTAAATTGCTTATAACGCTTCGGTATTGACAGTGTGACCTCTAGAACAGACTAAGGTTTCATGAAACAACATCCTCAATTATCAGAAAAGCTGCAGCTGCTGTATCAACTAAAGCTGAATCCGGCACTGCAGACTAATGTAGAGCTCGCGCAAGCCTTGGGAATATCCAAGCAGACCATTAGCAAATGGACTCGAGGCACGCCAACCTCCCATGGCAATAAAATCCCTCAAGCCAAAATTGATGGTTTATCTGCGCTATTTTATGTCGAGCCACTTTGGTGGCCACTGCCTTTGATCCAGTTTGAAACCAAAGTTTATCAGCGCGCTCAAGAGCGACTTGAAGAACGCTTTGCCACCCCCCAAGACATCTCATTGTCTTTCTTGCCTATTACAAGCTCGGAGGTTTTTGGCCGCGATAGCGATATCTTGTTTTTAGAGCAGGCTTGGCAAGATTCCGCCGTTAACGTGGTTCAGCTAACCGGGTTTGGTGGCATCGGCAAAAGCACCGCCGTTGCAGCGTGGTTATCTGTTCTGGCAAAACAGCGTTATAAAGGGTCGCAGCGTGTATATGCTTGGTCGTTTTACTGGCAGGGTGCGTCATCTGATATCAAGTCCTCAGGCGACTTTTTTATAGAACATGCCTTGAATTGGTTTGGTGATCCCAATCCTATAGAAGGCACGCCATGGGCTAAGGCTAGTAGGCTAGTACGACTAATTCGGGCTAGTAAAACGCTGTTAATTTTGGACGGCTTAGAACCCATGCAGCACAGGCCCGGACCGAGGGTAGGGCAGATCGACAATCCAGCCGTGGCCATGCTAGTAAAAGAACTTGCCTGTGAAAATACCGGCTTGTGTGTAATTACCTCTCGATTAGCCGTCGCTGATTTAGCCAGCTTTGACGATGGCCGTATTAGGTCTCGTTCAGTTGAATCACTTTCTGATGCAGCTAGCGTTGAGTTATTAAAGTCGCTTGGGGTTAAAGGCAGCCGGGACGATTTTAAAACAGCGAACCAAATGTATTCAGGTCATGCTTTGAGTCTTTCTTTGTTGGCTGGATACCTGGCAGTCGTACATAAGGGAGATCTGAGCAAATGTAGAGAATTACATTCCCTTCTGGATGATAAAATTTATGGGAATCACGCTAGAACTTTGATGCAGGCGTATTTGGATTGGTTTGCAGGTTCGATGGCCGGCGAACTGCTTTTCTTGGTAGGGATGTTCGATAGGGGGGTATCAATCTCAGATTTATCGATGCTTTGTTCAGCCAACGAGATTGCAGGGCTCACAAATAAGTTGGCCAAAGCATCACAGCCTGATTGGCTTTATTGTGTAAAACAGCTCACTGACTCTAGAATTCTTACTAAAGATTTTAGGGGTGGGCAGACCTACTTAGATTGCCACCCTTTAGTGAGAGACTTTATAAGTGAAACACTTAGTCAAAAGTTTCCTCAAATCCGGCAAAGCGGGCACCAAGCAATTTTTTGCCAACTGCAAGAAAATGCGGCTGTTAGCCCAGAAAGTATGGCGGATCTAGAACCCCTGTTTCGAGCAGTAATCCACGGCACTCAAGCTGGGCTATATGAGGATGCCTTTGCCCTGTATTACCAGAGGATTAAGCAAGGCCAGTTTTCTATATTTACAGAAGGGTCGCATCATGCGGATCAAGCATGTATTCGGTCTTTTTTTGAGAACCAATCAACAAAGAACAAGACGTTCTTAAATCACGAGGCTGAGTACTATTTGCTTTCTTGCGCTGCGGTTAACCTAACCTACTTAGGTGAGATCGAGGAGTCTATAGGCCTGTCTAAGAAGTGTATCTCTTGGTTCTTAGGTCAAGAGATGTGGTTAGAGGCAGTAGGGTCAGCCGCGCCATTAGCGTCGCTACTTATAGCGGCGGGGAGGTTGACAGAGGCTAAAAAATTGCTTGATAGTCTAAGCAGCTGTATCGCTAAAACCGGCAACGAGCTGATACAAGCAATGGCTCATAGCTTTTATGCCTACGTGAGTTTTCTAAATGGCGATTGGACTACAGCCAAGAAGCTGTTTGAATTGTCCGATAAGGTATTGATTCAAGAAGCTCCTGCTGCCTCAGTACAATTACCCACCATTAGTTCGTACTACTGTAAGTTTCTTCTCCACAGCGGTAATTCTGATGTGGCGTTAGAACGCGCCTTGAAAACTCAGCATTGGCGTGAATCGGGTACTTGGCAGGTAGCGATCGATACAACTTCTTTGCTGGCTAGCGACCTCATGGTGTTGGGGCTGATATTTTTGGAGCGCGGTGATTTAAATAAGGCAAGGCAATACTTAGAGCAACAAGTTGAATTACTCCAATCGGCTGACGAATGGCTGTATCTTCCTACTGGTCTGAATGCTCGTTCTAAATACTATTTGAAAATAGCAGATTTCGAGGCAGCGTTGAGTGATCTACTGTTGGCGTCAGAGATATCCATTCGCACTGGTGCTAAGTTTAGCGAATGGGAAACCTACTTAAATCTTTGCTTGCTGTATCTTGAACAATCCGATGTTGAGGCCGCTCGACTCTATTACGCCAAAGCCACAAAGCTAAATGGGATGTCTGATTATAAATTTCGAGACAACGAGGTGAGTGAAATTGAATTACAGTTGGGTGTACACAGCGGCTAAAAGGAACTGGTTTCGACTCATTGCCATTACATTGGTAGTTATTTTGAACGCCGGCTTATCGAAACCTGCAATCACAGCACAAGAAAATACTGCTGCTAAGGCTATAAATCTGGATGCTATTGCTTGGGGTCCACCTGGTGGGGGTAACGGATTCCCCGTAGGGGTTCGAACTGCTCAACAAGGGCTAGACTCTGCAACCTTAGGGGTGACTTACTACGCATTGTTTCCCGCTGGGTCTAAATTCGATTCACATTGGCATAGCCATGATGAATTTGTAGTGGTTGCCAAAGGGTCGGTGAATATAGTGTTGGCAGATGAGGTTTATGCGCTAACAGCAGGGGCCTATATTGTAATTCCAGGTGCAGTTAAGCATGAATGGATAGTCCCTCAAGGTGCTGAAGATGCGATTATCCTTGTTAGAAGAGCGGGACCCGCTGATTTTCATTTTGCCGAAACTCCCTAGCGTCGCAACAATCTAGTAAAACACCTTAGATTACAATTTGTTGCAAACTATCAAGGGTTTACTGTGAGTAATAGGTAACATAGTAGCTCTCTATATGGACATTAATGTTGCTGGCTCTTATCCTTCTGCTATGCATCTGAATCTATTTTAAAGGTAATGCAATATGTTTGATCTAAACCGTAAATTACTGCCACTTGGCCTAAGCCTCATGGTGTGTGCGCTTAGCCCTAGTGTCCTGCTGGCTCAAGCGGGCAGTTTAACTAGCCAATACCCTGAGTTAGCAAGGCTCTACAATGCCTTTGACGTCGCCCAAGCGGGGGTGTTTGACTCGGTAGTATCAATAAACGCTGATCCAGCAACCCAGCAGGCTCAAATGCAGCTGCAAATGCAGCTCAACATGATGGCAAATATGTCTATGCAGGAGATGATGGCCGCGGGCATGAATCATGGCGATGCTCAGATGGTGATGGACAGTACTTATTCGGATCAAGAGTCCGCAGCCAGAATCGAACTTGGGAAAATCGTGAGAGGAGATTATTCTGTCGCCGAGGCGGCTAACGCGTTTTATGGTTCTAAGCTGCCAACGGCCGCTGCTGAAATAATTAGCCGAGGCCGCACTTTTGAGCGGGAAGTTGCTTCTATTTATGCAGCCACAGGCTCAAGTATGGTTGAGAAAAATAGTCTGGTAAATGCCGCCGCCGACAGATACCTCAGTGAGCCAGACAAGGCGGTATCAGATACGCCCAAAAGCGCAGACCTCTACTTACGCCATGCCTATATGAATGGTCTTAAAGCGGCGTTTCCCAAGCTCAGCGGGTTTATGTGGTCAAATCAATGGCTGCAGCTAGCATCACTTGAAGCGATCGTGTTGGGCCAAGTTGATCCCCAGTTTGCAGGTGAAGTTGGGGTAACCATGGAGCGTTATTGGAACAAGATTGGTTCCGATACGGGGATGACGATGTTTCCTGCACCTACCGAAATGCCAACGGTGCCAGCCATAGCGCCTGCGCTTTACTCTCAGGCTCCTAGGGCTGCTGTGATCATCGACAATTTAAATATGTTCGAAGTAGCAGTTGCCGATATCCTAGCTTATCCCAATGCGAAGAATAGGCAGCCTGCAGTTGATGCCCTTATCGCTAACTTCACCGATGAGGATAGTGGGGGCGCGGATATTGAGCAGTACCTTACTTCAGCGCTGCGAGGTGGGATTTTTAACCAAGGCGGGCCTGCTATTGGCGCTTTGGATCAGTCTGAGCGCAACCGTTCTCGAGCAGGAATGGACATGCAGCACCAAATGATCATGAGTGTGCCCAACCACTAAAGTGGTTTAATCGAGACTGTTCGACCCATAAATAAAAAGGCGGCCTGTATTCAACAGACCGCCTTTTTTTGTTTTCAAAAAGTGCCGGGCTCTTTGTGGGTTTTACAAAGTACCATCTGCTATTAGGTCGGCGGCATAGTTTGCAGCGCGGGCACTAAACGCCATATAAGACAGTGACGGATTTTGACAGGCTGCTGACGTCATGAAAGACCCATCAGTCACAAATAGATTGGGAATTTCATGGGCCTGACACCAGCCATTTAGAACTGAAGTAGCAGAGTCTCGTCCCATCCGCGCTGAGCCCATTTCGTGAATACGATTGCCGGGCGCAGTAAGGTCAACCGGTGCTGATTGGATGTCAGTGCAGCCAGCCGCTTCCAACATGGCGATTGCGTCCTTTCTGGCTTCTTCCAGCATCGTATGCTCATTGTCACTGTACCTAACATTGAATATGGCGATGGGATTGCCCCATTTATCAGTTTTAGTCGGATGCAGGGTAACCCTGTTGTTAGGGTTAGGTAGTTGTTCACCAAAAGCGCTGATGCCAACGCGCCAAGGACCATGGCTGCTATGAGATTCTTTAAAGGCGCGACCAATACCTGCGATTTGGCCGCCGTCGTTGCCTACCGGTACTGCTGTGCCTTGAAAACCAAAGCCGCGCAGGTAGGGTTTATCCTGCTCGGTTATATTGGCGTAGCGCGGAATATAAATTCCTCCGGGTCTGCGGCCAAAGATGGTTTTGTTTTCGAACCCGCTAATGAGGCCAGTGGCGTTGGCGCCGCTGACATGGTCCATTAAATTTCTGCCTACCTGATCTGAGGTATTGGCAAGACCATTAGGGAAAGCATCTGACTTTGACTGCAATAAAATCATCGCCGAAGCGATTGCCGAGGCATTTAAAAACAAAACCTTGGCGGAATAAAAAAATGTCTCGCGAGTGTTAGCATCCACCACATTGACGCCGGTAACCCGTTTGGTTTGCGGGTCATACTCTACCGACTTGACGATGGCGTTGTGCACTACTGTGCAGTTGCCAGTCTTCATGGCGGCGGGCAGAGTTGCGTTGTTGGATGAGAAGTAGGCTTTAAACGTACAGCCATGCTGGCAGCGGTTTCGTACCTGGCAGTTCGAGCGGCCGAGAGAAAGCTGCTCATCTGTTGCTTTAGTGATATGAGCCACCCGCGCTGCAATGACATTGCGCCCAGGAAAGCGTGTCTCAACTTTGGCTTTAAACTCCTTCTCGGCGCAGGTCAGCCCAAAGGCAGGCTGAAACTGACCGTCTGGTAATTGCTGCAAACCGTCTCTATCGCCAGCGATACCGGCGAAGGTTTCCACGTGGTCATACCATTGACTAATATCACTATAGCGGATCGGCCAATCTACGCCATGGCCATCGAGGCTATTGGCTTCAAAATCTTGTGGCCCTAAGCGGTAGGATTGCCTTGCCCACATAATTGAGCGGCCGCCGGTATGATAACCCCTTAGCCAATCGTATTTTGTCCCTGGGGCTTCTTCATAAGGGTGTTCATCATCTTTAACCCAAAGCTGTTTTGTGGTCTGCTTCACTGCATAAGAAACCCCAGGATATTGCCGAAAGTAGTGCTTGGCGACTTCGTCTTGGGGAATTCTATCCAGATTGGGCTGCTGCCAAGGTGGTACCGTATCGGTGAAGTCTTCTTCAGGGACTATTTCCTTGCCTCTTTCTAACACCAAGACTTTTAGGCCGCGCTCAGCTAGCTCTTTTGCGCTCCAACCACCACTCATGCCCGAGCCCACTACTATTGCATCAAAATCTGCCAAAATTATTACTCCGTAAATTCTCTAATTCTTATTAAATTCTTTGCATGCTCAAAGCCGCCGTTAGCCTATGTCGAGGCAAGGGTCCCACCTGCCAGGGGTTGCAACCCACTTCGCCTCTAACAAGGCACCTTCTTCGGAGGCGAAATAGGCTTGGGTTATCAAACCTTTGACAGACCTATAACCTTTGTGGCCGCCCCTGCCCGCATAGGCGCTGGCATCGAGTTGGGTAAGCCCGGCGACGGCTTTGCTATCAGTTTGATCGGCAAAGTCTCTACCTAAGCTGTCGCTTATAGCCAGCAGGGCGCCGCGGTGAGCCAACTGGGTCTCGGCGCTGGCCCAATCAGCCATCAGAGCATCTAGAAAACCGGGCACATTCACATCGAGGGCGCCGGGAGTGTCTGTTCGGGGGATAATTAGATCGCTCAGCCTAGCAACGAGTGTCAATTCACTTGGCTGATAAAAGCGCAGGGTTTCTGCACTTGCTTGACTCGGAATAATGCTCGCTGCGCCGCTGCAGGCTGAGAGCATAGACGCTCCGCCAAGAGAAACAATCATTGCTTGGAGTAGTTCGCGTCTCGTTTTCATTATTGAATTCTCTAAATGGGATTCTTCAGACTTTAAGAGTATTGAAAAAGCGCAGGATTTAACAGCTATTCAGCAGGTTTTAATGGTTATTGGGCCTTAGCGCGGTTAAAACCCAGAGCAGGGTAGACGGCGGCTGTTTATAGGCAACAAATTATAGGCAAAAAAAAGGGCCGCTTAGTTTCCTAACCGGCCCTTTTTGATTCCGAGGAATCTAGATCTTAAGCACTAGTGCTTAGTCAGATCCAGCGAGTGAGCGCTGCTCATTGTCTTTGCGCTCAGCAGCAAACTTCTCGTAGCCTTCGTCGTCGAGGTGAGTGATTGCAATCCACGCGTGGGACATCTCATCACCTGTGCGGCTGCCACCAACAACCCACTGATCTGGGTCAGGGTTGTTTGGGTTAGCTGCAGTATTGTCGTACCACTGCTTAACCACCAGCACTGCACCAGCAGGTAGCAGAGGCGCTACATCTGGGTTATAGATGTGGCTGTGGTGCCATGTTGCGCTCCACTTAGATATTTGACTAATTTGCTCAGTACGACCTGTTTCTGGGTAAAACACTTCTAAAGAAGCAGCGTTCATACGCAGGTGACCATGAGGCTGGAAACTATCGATACGCACAGGGTGATCGAAAGAATGAAAGCCTTGAGTCATCGTGTAGCCATTAGGTGGAACAATTAAATGTCCATTTTCATAGCCGGAACGCAGAGGGTAGAGTCTTAAGTCTTGCTTATAGGGTGAAGTTTTAGCGATGAAGTCTTCATCGTGGAACCAAAGGCCGATTTCAACGACGTTGTCTTTGATGATCGAGCCAGGAGCCATTGCACCGATACCGCCTGGGAACATGTGAATGTCCCATGATATGCGAGAGTTCTTAGGTAGAGTACGGCATACGCCTTCTGGCATAACTTCTCCCCATTTGCCCATCGCGTATTCGGTCAGCTGACCGTAATCTTCGTACTCGCCTGCTTCGTTCATTACTTGAAGGTCGGAGTTAGCATGGTGCACAACTGCTGCAGCATCGCCCCGGGGCTTAACCTGAACCGCTTTGATGCAGCGATCGCTGTTTATGCCCGTTGAAACGTAGTGCTTGCTCCACAAGTCGTTACCACTTGCAGGGATATCCATTGGTACGGAAGAGATGATGTGCTCAGGCGCGCCGTATTCAGTAGAAAAAGTCCATTCGCCAGGGTTTGGCAGGTCGGCCGCTGGAGGCACGATGTCAGCATCACCAAGAGGTGAGCCTTGGTTAACCCAAGCAACTACGGTGGATATTTCATCGTCGCTTAAGCGCCAATCGCCTTCTAAATCTTGGATGCCTACACCGTGGTCATAGGCGTAAGGAGGCATCTCACGTTGAGCAACTTTGTACTGAATCAGCGGCGCCCAAGGACGTACCTGATCGTAAGTTGATAGTTGCATTGGACCAATACCACCTTCACGGTGACAAACCACACAATTCTCATTAAGAATCTTAGCCACATGAGTATTGTAGGTAATTTGATCGTCTTGTGCTTGCGCGCTAACGCTCAAGCTCAGCGCAGTAATCGCGCCGCTTAAGAGTCCTAGCTGTTGCACTTTTTTCATGCTTTTCTCCTCAAAATGAGATATATGGGCAAACGTGTTAAAAATAGTAATTTTTACGCTGCGAAAAGTCCAATTTTATTGATCACTATCGTCTTTTTATTGCAACAATTTGAAACAAGCCGTGTTCATTTGCGGTGCATTATTGCTTTAAAAAATTGGGGTCTTTGCACAGGTAGGGCTTAAATGCCCCGACTGCTGGGCTTTAGCAGCCGAGGCATTGATATTCTAAGGTGTAACAGTCACTTTTTGAATAATGTTAGTCCAGCAGCACTGGTCGCCATCGGCGCTGTCCGGGGCTCCGAAATTGTCGACTTTTGTGTGCACCATGTACTCACCCGGCTGGGAAAAAGTGGCGTAAATGCTGGCGACACCTGCACCACCCTCAACTTGCATCTCGTTGGCAGCTGGCGGCTGCCAAAAACCGAAGCGGCGGCTGCCTTCTTTGTAAGGATTAGTTGGAATTGTGCTCGACTCATGTCTCGCAAAGACAACATCGCCAGGACCTTGATACTTGTTAAATGACACGCCGACCGGCAGCGGCTCAACAAATCTAGGATCCGTTGGGTCTCTATCTGATGGGTCTTTAACATTGACGGAAAGCACAACTGGCTCGCCAGCCTTCACCGTGCCATTGTATTCGCCGACTTGAGCTAAAAGGCCTGCTTTTTGTTCGCCGCTAGTGCCAAACCCAGCCAAGGGCTGAAGCGCACCTTGGGGGCGCGGTCGAATGAAATCTAGCTCATAAGCGCCAGTAGCAGCTCGGCCAGGTACTTTTAGAGGTTCGCCGCCGCCTACTGGCGTTAGATACCACCAAACATCGGAGTCTGCTTCTTCAGCTGGGACAGTAATGCTGAATATGCCTGTGCCACGACCAACAGGGAAATGAGTCGGTTGAATACCATCATACTTAGCAGGCTCAATGCGGTTTGCGACGCCTAATGGAAGATCGGCAGCTTGCTTGCTGTTGCGGTTAATATAACCGAATGAGAATGTGCGAGAGCCATCCTCATTGGCAACCCAGCCTTCGAATATAGGGATAATGGGCATGCCATCAGTGGGTGCTATTGATAAAAATCTAGCATTATCAGCGGATTGAGCGCTGACATTTAGAGCTACTAGCGTACAGATGCCCACTAAAATTGTAGTTATCATTGATTTTATAGTTCGCATTTAATCGTCTCTCCAAATAATTCTATTGCGATATACCTGTTAAATCTGGTTTAAACGTGAATCTTTCCCGCGTTTCCAGAACTTATTGTTCTAGCTAGTTGAATCTTGTTTAGCAAGGGCGCTAGGATAAACGCCATTTTTTGCTGAGTCTAGTGGCTCAAAAGCCGAACGCTATGATACGCGGCCTTGGCCAATTGTGTTTCAACAAATTGTTACAAGAGTAGGTTGTTGGTTTCTATGATCATAAGATGTTTAACCTTTTTAGGTGCACTACTAAGTGTTTTCATATCCCCTTTAGCGTTGGGGGCTCTGGACCGATTTAGCGATTTTGCGCTGTTGGACGCCAATGGCAATTTCCATCAGCTTTCACGCTATCAGCATCGCGATGCACTGGTCATCATGTCCTATGATGCGAATTGCCCAGCGTCGAGGGGCCAATTGCAGGCTCTATTGGAAGCAAAAAAAAGCCATACTGGGGCAAATATTGAGTTTCTTTTGCTGGATTCCCTCGATCTAGGGCGGGCAAAACTTTCTCAGCTGCCATTAGAGCTGCCTATTTTAGAAGATGATGGCCAGTTAGTGTCTGAATCATTGGACATTGCTAAATCGGGAGAAGTGCTTGTCTTCAACCCCCAGCGCAAATCTCTCTATTATCGAGGATCAGCTTCCGAGTCTTTAAGTGGCGTTATCGACCAAGTGCTTGCCGGCACCATCACCGATACTCAAGAGGAAATCGGTGCTGGCTGCGACATTGAATACCCGCTAGCAGTTATGCACCGGAACAATCCTCCTGATTATGTTACGGATATCGCCCCAATCATTCAAACGCGGTGTGTAGAATGTCATCGGCAAGGGGGCGTTGGCCCGTTCGCAATGGATAGCTATATTATGTTGCTGGGTTGGTCTCCCATGATCCGAGAAGTTTTGCTAAACAAGCGTATGCCCCCAACTCAAGTCGATCCCTATATTGGCCATTCTGAGAATGCGCGCTATATCAACAAAGATGAATTGCAAACTTTGGTGCACTGGATCGACAACGGTGCGCCTCGGGGCAGCAGCGCAGAAGACCCGCTGGAGCTGGTGGCTTCGGTTAGTACTGAATGGGCATTGGGAGAGCCAGATTACATCGTCAGCGCGCCCCAGCATGATGTGCCTCCAACTGGTGTGCTTGATTACTATTACAAGACGGTTGCCTTACCCTTTACGGAAGATAAGTGGATTAGAGCAATTCAATACCGCGCGGGAGACCCTTCTGTGTTGCATCATCTAATGACTTTTGTCATAGCCGATGGTGAGGATTTTTGGGGCGCAGAAAGAACACAGCTATCTGTTGCTCGAGGCTTTTTGGGTGGGTTTTCACCGGGTTCTGCAAACGTCACTTCCTATCCAGATGGAACTGGAGTTCTCGTGCCTGCCGGACACTCCTTAGCCATGCAGTTTCATTATGTAACTAACGGTCAGGCGACTACGGATACAACGCAAATCGGGCTGTATTTTAGCGCCTCAAATGACTTAAACGAATTGATCACTCTGGCTGTGTCTACCCGATTCGAGCTCCCTCCAAATACCGCTGATTACCCTCAGCAGGCTAGTCACGTTTTCGATACCTCGGTGATGCTGGTCGCGGTGAGAGCTAGAATGAATCAGCGTGGCAAAAGAATGAAATTTTCCAAGCAAAGCACCAATGGCATCGAGCAGGGTATACTCAGCGTGCCGGCTTACAACTACGGTTGGCAGCCCAACTATTTATTGAGCGACCCGGTTAAACTCAGCGCGGGAGAAAGCATTGTTGTCTCTGGAGGCTTCGATAACTCTGTCTCAAACCCAAGCAACCCCGATCCGACTAAGTCCGTTCCTTTTGGCTTGGAAAGTTGGGAAGAAATGTTTAGCGGCTACGTCACCTACTATGAACTGAAGCCCTAGTTGCGCAGCTTTGGCTTAAGTTCTGGGAGTTATCGGCATAGGCAAAGTTGTTATTGCCTGCTATGCTGCCGATGCAGTTAGTACTGCCACATCACACTGGTTTTTCCATCGTTTAGGGAGTTCGAACTACATGCCTGAAGCAGAAGGCAAGGAGCTGTATTACGGATGGAAAATAGTTTTCTCTCTGCTAATGGTACTGACTTTTACCAGCGGTCTCAGTTTTTATAATCACTCTGTATACCTCAATGCCCTAGCGGCAAACCCCGCCTTCGATATACAAACTGCTTCGGGTGCGGTCTCCATTTTCTTCCTCAGTGGAGGATTTGCGGGTTTATTCGTGGCGAAACTAGTGCAAGCCTACGACCCTCGAATTCCCATCTGCGGGGGCGCCGTTGTCGCCTGTATTGCGCTGAGCTTACTGCCTCATATAGACAGTATTTTGAAGTTGTACCTGTGCTATGCCTTTTTTGGTCTTGGCTTCGCCGGCTCGGGTCTTATTCCTGCGACTACCCTCGTAACGCGATGGTTTCATCGACGCAGAGCGATGGCGCTGTCGATCGCATCTACGGGTCTTTCTCTTGGCGGTGTTGTCATTACTCCTATTAGTGTGGTTTTAGTGGGGAAGCTAGGCTTTACCACTGCCGCGCCACTGCTTGGGCTAATCTACCTGATAGGCGTAATTCCAGTGTCTCTGCTGTATTTGCGTGCAAGCCCAAAGGCGATGGGGGTTAAAATCGACGGTGGCGTTATGTTAGCGACGGATAGCGCCGAACCCGCCCATGAACTTGTCGATGGTATCAGTTATCAGCTAGCCCGCCGAAGCAGGTTTTTTTGGGGCATAACCACCGCTTACGTCTTTCTGATGATGGCTCAAGTCGGCGGAATCTCTCATCAATATGGCCTGGTGAGAGAACAGCTAGATGAAGCACAAACAGCGTTTGTCGTCGCTATATTGCCAATATCAAGCATCGTGGGCCGGTTAATAGGCGGCTGGTTAGTAGGGCAAGTGTCCATCCGCTGGTTCGCGATAGGCATGATGCTCACCCAGGCTGTGTCCTTGAGTTTGCTGGCTACGGGTCATAGTGTTTTTATCCTCTGCTTGGGGTTAGCCCTTTTTGGTGCAAGTGTTGGCAATCTTTTGATGTTACAGCCTCTGTTAATTGCTGAAGCATTCGGCTTGAAAGACTATGCGAAGATTTTTTCCATTTGCAATTTGATGTCTTCTTGGGGGACTGCCATTGGGCCAGCCGCTCTTGGTTACGCGTATACTCTAAACGGCAATCTTTACAGCTTTTCTTACTCCTTAGCGGCCGGCGCCGGATTTTTTGGGCTGTTGTTATTTGTCATGGGCGGCCGCTGGTCCCAAGTAAAGTAAGCAGTGGACAGGGGTAACAATTTATCGGCGCTGATCCAGCAATTGTGAGAATGTCGCCTATAACCTTGGCACCTTAAAACGTAACAATTTGGTCGAAGCCAACAATTTGGTCGAAGCCAACAATTTAGTCGACGCCAACAATTTAGTCGACGCCAACAATTTAGTTGAAGAACAATGAAGAAGAGCGTAATTAGCCTGTCCTTAGTCGTTGTAGTCGTTATAGCCGTCATTGGTCTTATGGCGTTCGCTGGAATATCACCTGCTTATATTTATCGTGCCCCTGGGGTCGCTACGGGTATAGGGTCTAAACTGCTTTGCAGCTCATATTTTGTAACTGGCTTTTCGCAGCAACAGTCTATTGATGATCTGGTGCAATACAGTCCCTTGTTAGAAATTTTGGATATTGAAATCGACCAAGACCAGCGCATCGTACAAACTTCGTTTTTAGGATTGAGCACTAAAACGGCGACCATGCTTGATGGTCTTGGGTGTGCAGTTGACTACCCGAGTCATCCCCAGCGAACTGCGATTACTGTAAAAAATCTGACGGCTAGCGATGCCCCTTGGCCTAAGGGGGATCGAGTTGATACTGTGGTTGCAAACCTTCAACGTCTTGTTGAGAGTCAAGTGTCACTTGATAACGAGCTTGGTTTAAATACTCGAGCTCTTTTAGTGGTTAAGTCAGGCGCCATAGTCGCTGAAGCCTATGCTCAAGGTGCGAATGCGGCAACACCGCTACTAGGCTGGTCCATGGCAAAAAGTTTAACCTCTGTGATGTTGGGCAATTTGGAGATGCGTGGGCAGATAGATCTTGATACCAAGCCTGATTTCTCGAACTGGATTGGTGATAGCCGCATGGATATTACCATCACTAATCTGCTTACAATGACTGACGGTCTGGATTTCTCGGAGGACTACAACCCCGGTGATGATGCAACCACAATGCTATTTACCAGCCCGTCTGCATCAGAGTTTACACTGGCTAAAGCACTGGCTCATAAGCCGGGTAGTTACTTTAACTACAGCTCAGGTACAGCCAATATACTGGCGCGAATCTACACAGACGCGCTTGGTGGAGTGCAGCCGGCATACGATAACTACATGGATCAAATTGCGGCGCCTTTAGGGTTTCAAAATGCTGTGTTTGAGGTAGATGCCAGTGGGGTATTTTTTGGCAGTTCATACCTCTATGCGTCGGCGCGAGATTGGGCTCGATTGGGTGAGATGATGGTTTCGGGTGGGACTATCAATGGCCAACGCCTTGTCAGCGAGGAATGGGTGGCGAGAGCGACCCGGCCGAATGAGTCTGAAAATTTCAAAAGCTATGGTTTTCAGTGGTGGCTGAATCGCGGTAACGCCGAACTCAGATGGCCTGAACTGCCTGAAGATGCCTATGCAGCTAACGGCAATAGACAGCAGAGCCTTATGATCATTCCTTCTGAGGAATTGGTCTTGGTTCGCTTGGGTTGGACTGCGGGAAGATACCCAGTCAACGAGCGATTTAGCGAAATACTCAGAGCTACTACTAACTAGAGTATTTACCTATAAAATTTGGCAGTTTTATTCATATTGCAATGTGCCAGTAACATGCTTAATGTAGATTATCATCAATGATGAACTTGAACGACATTGACCCACAATTCTCAGCCTATTTGAGAGATCCGCCGCGGATTTCTTATACCCATCCCGACGATTCTTGGTGGGTAAAAAAGGTCGTATCATCTGTTGAGGTGTTGCTGGGTAGAAACAAGATTGAAGCGGTTTATTACAGGCTTAAAGACAATTCTTTTGACATCCAAACCTTTTTTTCGAGCGCGTTACGAGAGGCCAATATTACTGTTTGCTTCGACCAAGCCAAACTCGATGCGATTCCTAAACACGGGCCGTTGATGTTCGTTGCCAACCACCCATTCGGAGTGATTGATGGGTTGGTTCTGTGCGATATGGCTTTGCAAGCAAGGGGTGATCTGCGCATCATGCTGCATTCGTTGCTGTACCAAGACAAGCAGTTGGCGCCTTATTTTTTACCCATTGATTTTAAGGCTAACAAGCTAGCCATGCAGACCAATATCCGATCTAAGCAGCTAGCACTGAAAAATTTATCGGAAGATATCCCCGTACTCATTTTCCCCTCAGGGATGGTCTCAACGGCCAATAAGCTTGGCTTTGGTACAGTGAACGATGCGCCTTGGACTACCTTTGCCGCTAAAATCGCCAGAGAAGCTGGAGCGACTGTTGTGCCAATATTCTTTCACGGCAGGAACAGCCGAAAGTTCCATGTCGCATCGCATATCGCGGAGCCTCTGCGAATGGCCTTGCTGGTTCATGAGGCATTGAATAAGTTTGGTGAAACAATCCAGATTGCGATTGGAGACCCCATTACGCCACAGACGATGGAAGCCTATCAAACAAGGCAGCAACTGACGAATTTTCTCTACAGTCAGGTTCAGCTATTGGCTAAAAACTAGTGAGCTGCAGCAGCGTCAGGTTTTGGGGTAGCGTCTTTTAGATTCATTATCACTGACTCCAGTGCTCGGTCTACCAACGAGCCCTCGCTGACAATTTTTACGGACCCTGCCTTTAGTTCCCTCGCGAGTCTCATTCTCGTAAGCTCTACTACCTTAACTCCTTGGCGATTGACGAAAAACATCTTGTCGATGCTGTCGATTTTTGCTGCCATTGTGCAGCGCACGGGTTGCCCCGCGACACCTTTGAATTCAAGCCATACGCCAATTGGCAGTTTATCCACCTGTCTAAGATGAATGTCATCTCGAGGTAACGGGGCCGGCTCGCGACGGGGAAGGGGCGCTTGTTTAGGCTCCTCAGGAGAGGATGTAACTGGCGCTTTGGCCGGATTTTTATTCG
>JBLGBD010000034.1:0-27110 GCA_047617585.1 Pseudohongiellaceae bacterium
ATCTCCATAATTGCGTCAACCGCTTGCCCCGAAGCATTCAACCGCAGCATGCGGTGGATATCATCAAACTTCGCCAGCATCGACTCAGTCGCCTTGCCACCTTTTGCAAAACTAAGAATTTCTTCCGCTAGGGCCGCAACCGTTACCGCATCCTGCATGTATTCAGGAACTATGCGTTCCCCTGCTAACAAATTGGGCAACCCTACACTTGGGATTTTGACCATTCTTGAGGCGAGGAAATAGGTGAGGCTTGCCAATTTGTAGCAGATAATCATCGGCCTTCGCAGTAACAACGCTTCAAGGGTTGCCGTACCTGACGCCATCAAGACGAAATCAGCAGCACTCATGGCGGTATGGGAGCTATCAACTAACTGAAAGTTATCCCCATCAAGTAGGCCAATCTGTTTGAGCTTTTGATCAATCAACAACCGAGACTGAAGACTGCTACAAGGAATGACATATTTTAACTTAGGATTTTGCTCCAATGCTTGAATCGCTGCCGCAAAAAACACAGGCGCCAATCGATTAATTTCACCAGCTCGGCTTCCAGGCATAAGTGCAACAACGGTAGCGCTTGGTGCAAGGCCTAATTCGGTTCGGCTTTGGGACTGGTGGTCTTCAAAGCCAATTTGATCAGCCAAAGGATGGCCAACAAATTTAGCGCGTATTGCATGATCAACGTAGATCTGAGTCTCAAACGGAAACAAGGTCAGCATAAGGTCGACCGCTTTCTTGATTGAGAATATTCGCTTTTCTCGATAGGCCCAAACACTGGGGCTGACATAGTGAACTGTTTTGATATTGGCTTGTCGCAGTTGTTTTTCTAAGCGTAGATTAAAATCAGGCGCGTCAATGCCTATGAAGGCATCCGGGGGGTTTTCGATAAAGTGCCGCCTCAGCTTGGCCTTAATACGAAACAGCTCAGGAAGACGCCCTAAAGGCTCAATAAAGCCCATTACTGACAGCCTCTCCAACTCGAAAAGACTCTCACAGCCTGCTTCGATCATCGCAGCACCACCAATCCCTGAGAACTTCGCAGTGGGATAACGCTGGCGCATTTCTCGGATCAGACTGGCACCAAGTATATCGCCAGACTTTTCACCTGCGACAATACCAAAGGTAAGAGAATCAACCATGAATAGAAGGCGCGTCCTAACGCTTAGCGATGAATGCCTTTGGTGGATGAATTCAGCGACTGCAGCAAGATTTTCAGTTCCGGGCAGCCCGCTTCCAATTCACTAATTTGTTCGATGGCGTCAGCAATTGAGAGTTGCCGTTTGTACAATATCTTAAACGCTTGGCGGATAGTTTTAACGGCCGCAGGTTCATAGCCCCTGCGCTCTAAACCGATTGTATTCACGCTGCGAACTGCCGCCGGTTGCCCGCTGACAATTATAAAAGCGGGAATATCGTGATCGATATGAGTCATTCCACCAACCATCGCGTGGGCGCCAATTTTTATAAATTGATTCACCCCAGCATAGCCGCCGAGTATTGCCCAGTCGTCCACTTCAACGTGGCCAGAAATACCTGCATTATTCGCGAATACGGTGTTTGAGCCAACAATGCAATCGTGGGCAACATGCACATAAGGCATCATTAAATTATTGTTGCCGATTCGAGTAAAACTCCCGCCCACCTGAGTGCCGCGGTGAAGAGTAACCCCTTCCCTGAATATGTTGTTATCGCCTATTTCGAGCCACGCATCTTCACCTGCAAACTTTTTGTCGGCAGGCTCTTCACCAACAGAACTGAATTGAAAGAAACGATTGGCTTTGCCAATTTTTGTATTCGCGCGAATGACTACGTGCGAATCAACCACTGTGTCTTTACCTATAGAGACGTTGGGACCAACAATACTCCAAGGTCCAATAGACACACCATCGTCGATCTGGGCAGTTGGATGGATTCGCGCACTAGAATCAATCGACATCCACTTTCCTCTCGGCGCACATGATTGTCATGCTCCCAACCAATTCATCCCCTACCGAGGCTCTAGCGTCGAACTTATAAATTCCGCGCCGGTTAGCCACGATTTCAGCTTTGAGCATCAAGCAGTCGCCAGGAACAACCGGTCGCCTTAGCCTGACGTTATCAGCACCAACGAAATAATAAAGATAACCATCTTTAGGTTTCTTTTCTTGGCTTTTAAAACCTAGCACGCCCGCCGCCTGAGCCAACGCCTCAATAATCAGCACGCCAGGCATTATTGGCTGATGGGGAAAATGACCTTCAAAGAACGGCTCATTCACAGTGACATTTTTATACGCAACAATTGATTTTCCAATTTCCAACTCTACCACTCGATCAACCAGCAAAAACGGATATCGCTGGGGTAAATATTCTTTTATTTCTTCTATAGTCAGTAACATTATTTTTCTCTGTTTGCGTAAGCCAATAGCCACGCTAGTAATTCTTAACCCTTGTCGATGGAGTTTTGCTCCAGCTGTTTGACCCGCTTGGCGATGCTATCTAACTGCTGGAAGCGGACTATCGCTCGTTTCCAATCTGCAGTTTTCATATGTCCAGTGCCACTGGAGTACATCGCCGGCTCAGTAATGGACTTGCTCACAAGACTCATTGCGCTGACTTGTGTCCTATCGGCAATACTAATGTGGCCCACGGCACCAGAACCACCGCCCATAATGCAATACTTGCCAATAGTCACGCTTCCCGCTAAAGCGGCGCAGCCACAGATGATGGAATGATCACCGACAATGCAGTTATGGCCTATTTGAACTTGGTTATCGATTTTTACGCCGTCACCAATGATTGTGTCTTCTAACGCACCACGGTCGATTGTCGTGCCAGCACCAATATCTACATTGTTACCTATTAAAACCCCACCCAGCTGGTAGATTTTAATGGATTTTTTTCCATCAAACGCAAACCCAAACCCATCAGCACCGATAACGCTGCCGCTGTGGATAGTCACATTCTTACCTAGCTTTACTTTATGATACAGCGTCACTGAGGGGCTAATGACACAGTCAGCCCCAATCACACAATCATGACCGATGTAGTTATTTGCCCCGATGGAGGTGTTTGCGCCGATTACCACGCCACTTTCTATCACTGCATTTTCGCCGATCTTAACTCCAGCACTCAATTTTACCGACGGATCAACTGTCGCCGAAGCAGCGATTCCTGACTTTACCTTAGGTGTAAAGGCAAACAGCGCAGTCGCATTAGCAAACGCGACGTAAGGCACTTCGCTAAGTAACTTGCCAACTTTGCATGACTTGGAAAACTTGGGAGAAAGTATTACTGCGGAGGCGGAAGTTTCAACTAACTGATCGATATAGACGATGTTGCTAAGGAAGCTAATTTCCCCGGCGACTGCGTTTTTAAGAGTACCGATACCAAAAATTTTGGTATCGGCATTGCCCTGCAGCTCTAAACCTAGGACCGAGGACAGCTCGCCAAGCGTATATGATTTTTTAAGTGTCACCTGACGCCTATCCTAGGGTTTAACTCTCTATTGTGCTGCTACCCGACTGTTCTCATTCAACTTAGCAGTCACTTTTGCAGTAATATCGAGCACAGGCGCAAAGTAAGGTGCCGAGTCTGCATTCAGAATCAAATCGAAGCCACCTTCAGCAACCACATCTGTTACTGCGGCGGCTAGATCACGCTGCTTTGCCTGCACAAATTCTTGATTCTTTGCCTGAATAGCTGTCTGGATTCGCTCGCCGATTAACTGCAGCTGCACGTTAAGATCTTGCGCCTCAGTGTTCATGCGTCGCTTTTCTTCGGCACTCATAACAGCTTCATTTTGTTGAAAGTTGTCACGTAGCGTTGTCAACTGCTCAGTCAGGGCTGTCGCTCTTGCTTCATCGGCACTGAATTCGCTTTCGAGTTCGGCCTGAATGACTTGAGCTGCCTCTGAGTTGAACAATGCTTGAATCGCATTGATAACCCCAATTTTAGTATCCTGAGCAAACGCGCCTTGTGAGACCAATGCTGCTGTAAATAGGATTGCAAAACTCTTCAATATCTTCACTTTATATCTCCAAAACTACTCATGTGTTGCCGCGTTAAATCCGCGGCACTATTAATTAAAAACTTTTATCACTAGCAAGGTTGACCACTAGAAACCTTGGCCAACCGTAAAGTCAAACTGCCTGATATCATCACCCTCTTTACCAAAGGGCTGCGCTAAATAAAACGTTAGCGGACCAAATGGTGAAAGATACGTAACACTTATACCCGCTGAGTAACGAATCTCACCAAGATCAAAGTCTGTACAATTCTGCAGTAACCGCTGCCTTTCTGAACAGGTAGAGGAAAACACGTTCCCTGCATCGATAAAGAAAGCCGAGCGCACTTGATTCTTATTTGGTATGAAAGGCAAGGGAAACAATAGTTCCAATGTCGTTGTGGCCAATATATTACCACCAAAACTATCAAAATCCTCGTCTAGAAAGAAGTTTTGTACGGCCAGCGCCAACTCTGGGTTGCCTTCGGCATCTACCACAATATTGCCTTGATCATCAAAAATAGCTGTAGTCTCATAGCCCAATTGATTGGCAATAACAGCCGATCCGTCCTCACGGCGGACAATTTCGCCATTCTCGTCGCGTTCTAGGGCAATGCCACGCTCGATCAAATAGCGGGCGCCAGGTGTGCTGCGAGGCCCTAAACTGTTTTCTTGGAACCCTCTAATCTGCCCACCGCCTTGAATTAAACCACCGGCAAAGAAGTTGTTAAAGAATGGCAGCTCATCTGTACTGCCGTAGCCTATGCCGTACCCCAGATTGCCCCGCAAAGAGACTACCCACTCTTGATTGCGGGTCAACGGCCAATATGCCTGCCCGGTATAGTTCAGGCGTGCATACTGCAAATCGCTGCCGGGCAAGGTGACCTCAAGCCCTATCGCGTGGGATGAGCCGTCAGTTGCCAGCTGCCCTCTGTTGAGGGTGCTGCGGAACCAATTACCGGTAATGGTAAAGTTATCAAATGTATCGCCAAATTTATCCACAAACCCAGGATCAGTATTTTGAACGAGTTGATCAGGTCGTAAATCGGCCACGTTGCCCAGCACAGAATCAACCACCGGACCATTAAATGGGTTTGGGTTAGCTGGGGTGATAACGAAGTTGTCGATTCCAGGAAAAAGTGTGGGGCTGGAGACAATTTCCTGCACAGAACCTACGCCTGCACTAAGTTCCGTATGGGTAAACCCAAGATCAAAACCTAGCACCATGATCTCGCTTAATGGATAGCTAAAACTGGCTGTGGCACCGTAAGACGATGTATTGAAGTTAGATACATTGAATGGAGAGTCGACTTTCTGGGCAAAAATATTGAAACCTCGACTCACACCATCAGGTGTGAAATAAGGATCCACATAGCGCAGGTTGAGACCTTGTTGGAAGCGCGAGCGATTGACTCCCACCCCTACAGTTCGCCCTGTACCCAAAAAGTTCTGTGCCTGCAGGCTGGAACTAAGAAAGAAATTGCCGCCGCCTCCGGTACCTACTTGAAAGCTTATCGCGCCAAAATTCTGCTCGGACACATCAAAATTAACATCAACCTGGTCATCAGTGCCAGCAACCTCAACGGTGTCAGACTCCACTGTTTCAAAATAACCAAGTCTTTGCAGGCGTACTTTAGACTGCTCTATTTGTAGGCTGGAAGCAGGCGCGCTTTCTAGCTGGCGCATTTCACGTCGCAACACATCGTCAGCGGTCGCTAAATTACCAGCAAAGTCTATTCGATTCACATAGGTGCGCTTACCCGGCTCGATAAAGAATGTCACTTCCACAGTTTCATCCTCTTCATTCACTTCCGGTACGCCGGTGGCTTCAGCAAAGGCATAACCAAGATTGCCTAAAAACTGAACCATGATTTCTTCCGTTCCGGTCACCAAACCCTGGGAATAAATCTGCCCTGGCCTGACAAACACTGCCGCCCTCAGTAGAGCTTCAGCATCGACTAAATTGCCGGCTAGATCGACCTTGCTAACCACAAACTGGCTGCCCTCAGTGACATCGATAGTGATATACACTTCTTTGCGATCTGGAGTAACAGAGATAGGTGTGGAATCGATGTTGAATTCTACATAGCCATTGTCTAAGTAAAACGATTCTAAGCGCTCAAGGTCTCCAGTGAACTGCTCTCGAGAATAACGATCCTTGCGACTCATTATCATGTACCAAGGCTTGGTACCTAACTCAAACAAGTCCAGTAAATCTTCTTCGGCAAAGGCACTATTACCCACGATGTTGATGTTGCTAATCCTGGACTCTTCACCTTCGTTAACGATGAGCTTGATCGCTACCCGGTTTCTAGGCAACTCTTCGACTTCAATATCAACCGCAGCACCGTAACGTCCACGGCCTGAATAGACTTCTTGAATGCCTTGTCTAATTGCTTCAAGGGCAGCGCGGGTAAAAATTTGACCTTCGGCGATGTCCGCCGACGCCATATTCTCAACGATATCCTCTGTTTTGAGGACGCTATTGCCTTCAACAGTAATCTCAGCCACTGACGGCCGCTCAAGCACAGTGACAATAAGAATATTGCCTTCTCTTGAAACTTCGATCTCATCGAAATAGTCAGAGCTCGCCAATTCTTTAATGATTAACGCTGGAGTCCGAGAATCTATAGTATCCCCAATGCCAACCGGCAACAGGTTATAAATTATACCCGGCGAGATACGTTGGTAGCCATCAACAATAATGTCGGCAACCGTGAAATCTTGAGCGTGCAGAAAATTTGGCAGGCCTGCAGCCAGTAAAAACCCAAAAACAATCTTCTTCATTCAGTTATCTTATTTTAAGCAGAGTCACAGTCTAATGTTGGCGGCAGGCAAGAGAATGTAGTGAATTAAAGTAGTCTACTGACATCGTTATATACAGCAAGTACCATGACGCCGGAGATTAGAAGTAACCCCAGCTGCAAACCAAACGCCTGAATACGCTCAGGTACTGGCCTGCGAATGACTGCCTCAATTGCGTAATACAACAAATGTCCCCCATCTAACACTGGTATCGGCAGCAAATTCATTACCCCTAAAGAGATACTAAGCAGCGCCAAAAACCCTAAATAAACTTCTAACCCATAGCTTGCAGTGTCCCCTGCAACTTGGGCAATTGTAATTGGACCGTTAATATTTTTTACGGAAATTAGCCCAACAACCATTTTCTTCACCGACGCTAGAACAAAGACCGATTTGTTCCAAGTCTCCTTGGCCGCTGGCCCTATAGCCTCAATGGGCCCATAGCGCACCTCGCGCAGCATGTCGGCTGGGACTAGCTCAGTAATGCTCAGCTGAGCAGTAGAAGCACCAATGCTGCCCATAGCAATGCCGGACTCTGTAACGACCCGGGCTGGGGTTATCAGCAATGTCACTTCTCGGTTCTGTCGTTTGACCACGACTTCTAAGTCGAGTTCCGGATTAGCGCGAATTAGTTCGACCCAATGGCGCCAGCCGCGGACAGCCTCAGCGTTGACACTGATAACCTCGTCTCCAACCGTCATGCCAGCAGCTTCTGCCCGCCCTCCAGGTACCAGCCCTGCAATATTGGCGGGAATTTCAATCTGTACAAGGCCAATGTCAGCCACTGGATTTGGCGCTGTATCATCGCTCAACCAACCGACGATAGGCACCTCAACGTCTCTGATAGCGCCGCCACGAGCTGGATTGATGGTAAGCGTTAAATTGCCTGTCTCACCCATTCTGCCCAGCATCCGCAGTGTTACTTGCTGCCAGATAATGGTTTCTTCACCATCTACCGCTAAAATTTCATCGCCTTTTTCCAGCCCAGCCCGATCAGCGGGTGAGTCAGGAATGACGCCATTGACCACCGGAGCAATACCCGACAGGCCATAGCTGACGTTAATCAGCCAAAATACAAATATCGCCAGTAAAAAATTGGCAATCGGACCTGCAGCTACTATCGCCATGCGCTGCCAAAGAGGTTTATAGGCAAACGAGAGGTGACGCTGACTCGCAGGAAGCGGTGCCGAGCTGGCCACCGTTGTGTCCTCTTGACCGAGCATTTTAACGTAGCCGCCAAGAGGAATCGGCGCTATCACGTATTCAACACCGTCTTTGCCTACCCAGGTTTTAACCGCTTTGCCGAATCCAATGGAGAAGCGCAACACTTTCACGCCGCAGCGCCGCGCCACCCAAAAGTGACCGAACTCATGGATAGTCACCAAAATGCCCAGCGTCACCAGCAGCGCCAGCACATTTGTCACTAATTCAATAATCATTTAAACACCTAGGTCTGGTTTCAAACATATTCCGAGAGCTCAAATTTTACCTTTTAAAATCAGATTGTTAGCCAAATTTCGAGCCTTTAGATCAGCCTCACGAATAATAGCGAGACTTGATGCGGGTTCACAAGGGATTTTATTTAAAACCCCGTCAATCAGCCGGCTAATCTCTAAAAAGCTTAGCTTATGACTAAGGAACGCCGAAACCGCTATTTCATTCGCGGCGTTTAGCAAAGTGGGCGCCGTACCGCCGGCGCTAGCAGCAGCTATACCTAACCCTAGGCAAGGGAATTTCACTAGATCTGGCTCAAAAAACTCTAAAGCTCCTACCTTGGCTAAATCCAAAACTTCCGCGCCCGAGTCTATCCGCTGCGGGAAAGCAAGGCCGTATGCTATCGGAACTCGCATATCAGCAACGCCTAACTGAGCAAGCACTGAACCGTCAACATAGTACACGAAAGAATGGACAATGCTTTGTGGGTGGACAATCACCTCAATTCGTTGGGGCTCAATGCCAAACAAGAGGCTTGCTTCGATGAACTCTAAACCTTTGTTCATCAAAGTCGCCGAATCAACGGAAATCTTATTCCCCATTGACCAAGTGGGATGCTTGCAGGCTTGTTCTGGGGTAATGGTAGCAAAGCCCGCCAGCGCCGTGTTTAAAAATGGGCCACCACTGGCCGTCAGGACAATCTTCTTAACTGCTTTGGTTTGGCTTTCGCTGCCCAATACGGCAGACCTTGGCAAACACTGAAAAATAGCACTATGTTCACTATCAATAGGGACTAATAGAGCGCCAGATTCTTGCGCCGCCTGCAATAAAAGATTGCCGCTCATTACTAGCGCTTCTTTATTCGCAAGCAGAAGTTTTTTACCACTGCTTGCCGCACTCAGCGTAGATTCAAGCCCTGCTGACCCAACGATAGCGGCCATCACAATATCTACGTCTGTGGCGCTGGCTATTTGATTCAAAGCATCAGCACCTTCGAGAACTTGAGTTGCACTTGCTGCCGCGAGCAATCGGCTTGCCAGCTCTTTGGCGCCGCTACCTCCCGACACCACAGCAACAACAGGGTCAAATTCCAGACACTGGGCATACAGCCTATCGATATTCTGATGCGCCGATAAAGCATAGACTGCGTAGTCAGCGTTACCTTTAATCACCGCTAGCGTGCTTTCGCCAATTGAGCCAGTTGAGCCTAAAATCGCGACTTGCTTTATGGTTGTGGACGCACTCATCTTAGATAACACCAAGCAACACTGCAGTTATGGCAAGAACGAAAATCGGTGTAGCTGCAATCAAACCATCCACTCGGTCTAAAATCCCGCCATGGCCAGGAAGAATTTTCCCGCTATCTTTAAGTTTTTGATTGCGCTTGAGCATGCTTTCTAGCAAATCACCAATCACACTAAAAAATGCAAGAACTAACGAGGTAACGGCAAGTATGACAAACTGAATTACACCTAAATCATAGTAATAAGTCTTTAGTATCCAAGTGAACGCCAGCATTATTAGTAAGCTCAACCCAACCCCGCCCCAGACTCCCTCCCAGGTTTTATTGGGACTTAGCTCAACCGATAGCTTGGTTTTGCCTAGCGCCTTGCCGGAAAAATAAGCGCCAATATCAACTGCCGCTACCAAGATCACCAAGCCCAATACTAAGACACCTGACGGCTCGAAATACTTAAGCTGAACCACTCCAACCCAAGTGGGAAGCAGCGCAAAAATCCCCATTGCGGCTATTTTAGATTCTTTGTTCCATAGTGATTTTCGAGCAGGATAATCAATGACTAAAAATGCAGCACATACCCAAAACAAAAGCCCCAGAATTGATACAACCACAACTCTATCAACATACAGACTAGAAGTGTCTGGTTGCACTCCAAGAAACACTGAAGTTGTCAGCAACAAAATTGCCAAACTTGCCAGATAACCTAGCTTCGAGGCAAAAGATGCCAGCCCAATAAAGGCAACCCATTCCCAAGCCGCGAGCAAAACTACTACACCTACAAACAACGAGAACGAAAATGGCGTCAAGTAGACACATGCCAGAACAAGCACGACTAGAAGGACAATTGCGGTGACTATGCGCTGCAGTAACATCAGTCATTGTCCTCGCAAAGTTGCCTGCCAAAGCGCCGCTGGCGAGAGGAATAATCGGCCAAAGCCGCAGAAAATTCTTTTTCACCAAACTCTGGCCAAAAACAATCCGTAAAATAAAGCTCTGTATAGGCAAATTGCCACAGCAAAAAGTTACTAATGCGACACTCACCCCCAGTTCGAATACACAAATCAGGGTCTGGGCTATCACCAAGACTCAGCTGCGCAGAAAACGCGTCACCTGTAATAGCGTCAGGGCTAAGCTGCCCGCTGGCAATCTGATGTCCAAGCCGTTTTACCGCCTCGAGCATGTCCCAGCGGCCGCCATAATCTGCGGCAACACTTACGGTAACTCCAGTATTGTTTGCCGTCAGCGCTTCAACTTCTGACATCAAGTTGGTCAGCTTCGGCGAAAAAGAAACTCTATTGCCAATAAAGCGAATTCGCACGTTCTTTTCGTGAAACTGAGCAATCTCTTTACGCTGTAATACTGTCAAAAATAGCGCCATAAGGCCCTTGACCTCATCGGTTGGACGCAGCCAATTCTCGCTGCTGAACGCGAACAGAGTAAGGTAAGGGATTTTATTATTTATACAGAAGTTGACCGCATCACGAGCTGCTTCGGCACCTTTGCGGTGCCCGAATTTTGAAACTTGCCCTTGGCTTTTTGCCCACCTATTGTTGCCATCCATAATGATGGCTACATGTTTCGGCAAGGTAAGTTGCGTGTCAGATGTCATTATTTTTGGTGACTGCAATTGAGCTTGCCAAATCATGCTAGGCAACGCACTGAATTAGATAGAAAGCAAATCAGCTTCTTTGACTTGATAAGCCGCCTCTATAGCTGCAACGAACTGATCAGTTAATTTTTGAATGCTGTCTTCAGAACGCCTTTGCTCGTCTTCACTTATCTCTTTTTCTTTTTCTAAATCTTTGAAATCAGAGTTCGCGTCTCTGCGGATGTTTCTAATAGCTACCCGCGCATTCTCAGCTTCGTTTCTTGCCTGTTTGGTATATTCTTTTCGAGTCTCTTCGGTCAGCGCCGGCATAGGGACACGAATAGTATCTCCATTGTTGGATGGGTTAAGACCCAAATTGGATTTCATAATGGCTTTCTCTATGTCGCCTATTATGTTTTTTTCCCAAGGCGATATGATCAACGAGCGCCCCTCTTCAACGTTGACATTGGCTAGCTGATTAAGGGGGGTGTCAGAACCGTAGTAAGACACCATAATAGTGTCCAGCAAACTCGGGTGGGCTCGGCCTGTGCGTATTTTCTTAAATGCATCTTCTAGTGCATGAACGCTTTTTTGCATACGCTCTGCTGCATCATCAATTATCTCGTCAATCATACTTACTATCCCCTGTCTCAGACCTGATGAGCACTTATCTATTGGATAAGCGTGCCATCAGTATCGCCTAGAATATTCTCTAATAAAGCCCCTGGTTTATTCATATTGAATACTTTGATAGGAACATTGTGGTCGCGGCTTAAAAAAATTGCGGTCAGGTCCATCACTCCAAGTTTTTTCTCGATGACTTCGTCATAAGTAAGCGTGTCAAATTTGACTGCATCTGGATGAGTATGAGGGTCCGCCGAATAAACACCGTCAACTTTAGTTGCTTTGAGAATCAAATCGGCATCGATCTCGATACCTCGCAAACAAGCAGCTGAATCGGTTGTAAAGAATGGGTTGCCGGTACCTGCGGAAAAGATAACTACATCGCCGTCATCGAGGTGGCGTATTGCTGTGCGCCTATCGTAGTGCTCAACAACCCCGCTCATTTGAATAGCTGACATTACCCGAGTCGGTATATTGGCTCGCTCTAACGCATCTCGCATAGCCAAGGCATTCATAACAGTGGCCAACATACCCATATGATCACCGGTGACTCGTTCCATGCCGGCAGCGCTGAGTGCCGCGCCACGAAACAAGTTACCTCCACCAATCACCATGCCAACTTGAACACCCAAACCCACTAGCTGACCTACCTCAACCGCCATGCGGTCGAGTACTTTTGGGTCGATGCCAAAGTCGGCATCGCCGGTTAAGGCTTCACCGCTTAGTTTGAGTAATATACGGTTGTATTTGCGCTCTCTTTTAGGCATATTTTTTCTCGAATAGGTTGCGATTACGCTCCGCCTTTAACCTGAGCGGCGACTTCCGCGGCAAAATCGACTTCTTCTTTCTCGATACCCTCGCCCACTTCATAGCGAACGAAGCTTACAATATCCGCACCCGCATCCTTAAGCAAATCAGAAATACGCATGTCTGGATTCTTAACAAACGGCTGATCCATCAAGCTAACTTCCGCTACAAACTTTTGCAGTCTGCCGCTAATCATTTTCTCTATAATTTCTTCAGGCTTACCGCTTTCTCTGGCTTGAGCCGAGTAAATTTCTGATTCTTTAGCCAGCACTTCTTCTGGCACATCTTCGGCGCGAATAACCATCGGATTGATCGCTGCAATATGCATCGCGATATCCCGAGCCAAGCTTCCATCACCACCTTGCAAGGCGATAATGACTGCGATTCTGCCATTGCTGTGAACGTAGGTATCAACGATGCCTTGGTCGGCATTTTCAAACACCAAACGATCAACCCGGCGCAGGTTAATGTTCTCGCCTATTTTTTGCACCAGCTTTTCGCGCTCGCCTTCCAGGCCAGCAGCTAGGAGATCCGCAGCATCCGCCTCACGATTAACATAGGCCGCTTCTAGCGCGCTTTGCGCAAAGCCTAAGAAATTGTCATCTCGAGCCGCAAAATCAGTCTCGCTGTTTACTTCAACAATCACTCCGTAGTTTCCGTCTTCGGCAATTTTAGTAACAACAACCCCTTCTGCTGCAACGCGGCTAGCTTTCTTCGCCGCTTTGAGGCCGCTTGCCTTGCGCATATCTTCGATCGCCTTGTCCATATCACCGTCGGCCGCAGACAGTGCATTCTTGCAATCCATCATGCCCAGACCCGTTCGCTCACGCAATTCTTTAACCATGCCCGCAGTAATTTTCGCCATGTTTTGCCTCTTTTCTAATTTCGACGTACGTGTGGTATCGCCTTACTAATTTCTTTAGAAAAAGGGGGCTATTAGCCCCCTTGTGTTTACCTATAATTACGCACCTTGCTCTGCAAGGGGTAATTCGCGCCTGGCCGGCAGCGTTATGCCTTAACCTCAGCGTCGCCAGCAGCTGCAGGCGCTTTCGCCTCCTCAACTGGGGCTACTTTTGGGGCTGGAGCAGCATCTGCAGCTGGCGCAACTTCTTGTGCTGGAGCAGCTTCGGCAGCAGGTGCCACTTCCACCTCATCCACCTCAACAAACTCACTGTCGCCGCCAGTGGCATTGCGATTCTTGCCTGCAAGGCAGGCATCAGCAACAGCGCCGGCATAAAGTGCAATAGCGCGAATCGCGTCATCATTGCCTGGAATAACGAAATCAATACCGTCAGGGTTACTGTTGGTATCAACAATCCCAATTACTGGGATTCTTAAGTTATTGGCTTCAGTGATCGCAATACGCTCATGATCAACGTCGATAACGAACAAGGCGTCTGGCAAGCCGCCCATTTCTTTAATTCCACCAATACTGCGCTCTAGCTTCTCTTTAGATCGAGATCGCATAAGCGCTTCTTTCTTGGTCAAGCGGCCAAAAGTGCCGTCTTTTTCTTGCTGCTCAAGTACTTGGAGCTTCTTAATCGAGCCGCGGATTGTTTTGTAGTTAGTCAGCATGCCACCTAACCAACGGTGGTTTACATAAGGCATACCCGCTCTTTCTGCTTGTTCTCGAATGATCTTCGTTGCAGCGCGCTTAGTGCCAACAAAAAGAATCTTCTTCTTACGTTCGGCCATAGTAGCGATTGCATCTAGGGCATCATTCATCGCAGGAACGGTGTGCTCTAAATTAATAATGTGAATTTTGTTTCTGGCACCGAAGATGTACGGTTCCATTTTTGGATTCCAGTAACGACACTGGTGCCCGAAGTGAACTCCTGCGCGGAGCATCTCTTTCATACTTACAGCCATTTGATTTCCTTTATCGGGTTAAGCCTCCACACATCCCATAAATCAACCCCGACTCTGCGCAGCGCGCTAGCCGAAGCACCCAGATTATGGTTGCCGATGTATGTGCGACATTTATTAACTAACTAATTGAATTGAAAGGTTTTGTAGCATCCAATTCAGCTCTCGCCAAGCAGTTGTGTCAAATTAAATCCAGCAGACCGCTAATGGCGCGCAGCTTTATACCACGAACACTGACCAACTAAAAGCAGTGTCGCTGTTGAAAATACGCCACAAGCCTGTCACTTAGCGCCCTGCACCCTGTTATTGGGGGTCGGCGTGATTTACAATAGCCGTCTTTTACAGCCCCCCTAACCAAACAGGTTCCCAAACGGCAGCTATGACAATTTACATTAAATCTCTGGAAGAAATCGACAAGATGCGTGTCGCCGGCAAACTAGCCGCCCAAGTGCTGGAGATGATTGGCCCTTATGTCCAACCGGGGGTTAGCACTGGGGAACTCGACAAGATATGCCACGATTATATAACGGGGGTACAAAACGCCATCCCCGCCCCTCTCAACTACAATGGCTTCCCTAAATCAATCTGCACCTCGGTAAACCATGTGATCTGCCACGGCATTCCCAGTGACGGCAAGATTCTGAAGGCTGGCGACATAATTAATGTTGACGTAACCGTCATAAAAGACGGCTACCACGGCGACACCAGCAAGATGTTCTGTGTTGGCGAGGCGCCCAGCCACGCTACGCGGCTCATTCGTATTACTCAAGAATGTCTCTACAAGGCCATCGAATTGGTTAAGCCTGGCGTTACCCTAGGAGACATCGGTCACGTCATTCAACAGCATGCGGAAGCTCACAACTACGCAGTGGTTCGTGAATATTGCGGCCATGGTATTGGCAAGATTTTTCACGAAGAGCCTCAAGTGCTTCACTATGGTCGTCCAAATACAGGCACTCAGATCGTCGAAGGCATGACATTTACTATCGAGCCGATGCTAAACGCGGGCACCCGGTTCACCAAGTTGTCGAGCAAAGATGGCTGGACTGTGACCACCAAAGATCGGCGCTTGTCTGCCCAGTGGGAACACACTCTCGCGGTAAATGCGACTGGAGTAGAGGTGCTCACTAAGCGCGAAGATGAAACTCTGTGATTTTTAAATCCGAGCCGCCACTGCAAATTCAACCCACGAACGCCCCTGAAGATTTCTTTGCACTGGTAGACTCGCGCGCGCTGTCGAGCGCGATTGCTAAGCCCGGAGCTAACTTTACAGACATTCTTAGCAATGCCCTGCAGCAGGCAGGGGATGTACTGGATGAAAAATACCGACAGAACCTTAAAATCAGCGACATTGTGTCCAGTCGAGCCAGTGTGGCGGACCAAATCTTAGGCTTTGCTTGGAAAACTCAAATTTGGCCAAAGAGTGAGCAAATCAGCTTAATCGCTGTTGGTGGCTATGGCCGCGGCGAGTTATTGCCCCACTCCGACATCGACCTTTTAGTGCTCACAAAAAAAGATTCCGGCAATATTTATAAAGAACAGGTCAGCCGTTTTGTTGCCCTGCTTTGGGACATAGGCCTAGAAGTAGGTATGAGTGTTCGCTCAATTAAACAATGTGTCAAAGAATCTCAGAACGACATCACTGTGGCAACCGCGCTAATGGAATCTCGCACGCTTGTGGGAGACCCAGCCCTGCACGAAGAGATGATGCGCGCCACCCTTGATCGAAAGGTTTGGCCAATAAAAACATTTGTCAAAGCTAAGCTAGACGAGCAAGCCGCGCGACACCAGAAGTACCATGATGTTGACTACGCGCTTGAGCCCAATGTTAAGACCTCCCCTGGCGGCTTGAGAGATATTCAAACCATTGCGTGGGTTAGCAAACGCCACTTTGGTGCCACTTCTTTTCGTGATTTGGTTGAATTAGGGTTTCTTAAAAAATCTGAGGAGACCATGATTAATCGCGGCCAACAATTTCTTTGGAAAATCCGGTATGGCTTACACCTCCTAGCTCAGCGCTGCGAAGACCGCTTGCTCTTCGACAAGCAGCGCGAGCTTGCCCGTATGTTTGGCTATGAAGATGACGCTAAGAGTCTCGGCGTAGAAAAACTAATGAAACAATACTACCGGGCCGTGGGAAATTTGAGGGAACTCAATGATGTGCTCCTACAGTATTTTAACGAGGTGATAATCAGGGCGGACGAACGCGAAATCATCAAAGAAATCAACAGCCGGTTTCAAATCAGAAATGACTATATAGAGGTAAAATACCTCAATGTATTTCAACGCACGCCCTCAGCCATGTTGGAAATATTCGTGCTCATGGCACAAGACGAATCGATCCAAGGCGTGCGCGCGTCGACCATTCGACTAATTAGAGAAAGCCGTAATTTAATTAACGACGAATATCGAAAAGACATCAGAAATGTCAGTTTGTTCATGGAGTTACTACGCTCACCTTATGAGCTCACAGCGCAACTTCGGCGCATGGCGCGGTATGGCGTATTAGGCCGTTACCTGCCTGAATTTGGCAAGATTGCTGGTCAAATGCAGCATGATCTATTTCATATTTACTCTGTAGACGCTCATACCTTGCAGGTAGTAGAAAACATGCGACGGTTTTTACTGCCCCAAGCAAAAGAAAATTTCCCTCTTGCCGCGCAGGTTGTGAATAAGCTCCCCAAAATAGAGCTCATCTATATTGCCGGCCTTTACCATGACATCGCCAAAGGCCGCGGTGGTGATCACTCTGAACTTGGCAAAATAGACGCCACTGAGTTTTGTCAGCGCCACCGCCTCAGTGATTGGGACACCAAGCTTGTCTCTTGGGTTGTTGAGAAACACCTTATCATGTCAATGACAGCCCAGCGTAAAGACATTTCCGATCCTGCCATTATTCATGACTTTGCCGTGCTGATGGGAGACTCTCTTCATCTAGACTACCTTTATGTCATGACCGTGGCAGATATTTGCGCGACAAATCCAAGTATGTGGAATTCCTGGCGCAGTTCTTTATTACACCAGCTGTATACCAACACTAAACGTGCATTCTCAAGGGGGCTGGAGAACACTGTTAACCGAGATGAACGAATCGCCGATACAAAAGCCCTAGCTTTTCAACAGCTGCTAGGGAAAGGCCTAAGAGCAAACAAGATTAATGAAGTTTGGGAAAATACAGCGGCAGAGTATTTCGTTCGGGAGTCTGTTAAAAATATTGTTTGGCATAGCGAAGCGATTGCCTCTCACGCAGAGGAAGGTCCGCTAATTTCGGTTCGAGAAATAGCTGATAGCAATGGCGAGGTTGGCGCTACGCAAGTTTTTATCTGCACGCCTAATGCGGATTTTCTGTTTGCCAACAGCGCCGCTGCTTTCGAGAAATTAAATCTAAACATTCATGGCGCAAGAATTTTCACCTCTCACAATGATTATTGCATGGACACCTACGCGGTATTGGAAGATAACGGGCTGCCAGTGGGCAACAATCCAAGAAGGAGAGCAGAAATTGTGGCGCTGCTAAGTGAGTATTTACGAAGCCCTAATAAACCTATTAAACCACCCTCTTTTCGTCAAAGCCGAAAAGACAAATATTTTGCTAAACCTGTCCAAGTTGCTATCACCAACGGCGAAGGTAAAAATTATTCAACCCTTGAAGTCAACTGCCCAGACCAGCCCGGGATTCTAGCCTGTGTCGGGCAAGTTTTTGCGGACTACTCAATTAATTTAAAAGACGCCAGAATTACCACCCTAGGAGAAAGAGTTGAAGATTTATTCTTTATCACCGATGAAACTGGCAAGCCAATCACCAGCGCTGAACTGATGGAGCAATTGCGGGAAGATGTAGAGACTAAACTTGAAGATCATTTAAATCCCTAGCTCGCACGGTTGGTAGAATCATAATTAGGAGTGAAACTATGCTGACACTTTATGGCATAAGCAATTGCGATACGGTTAAAAAAGCCAAGAAATGGCTTGAGAATAACAACCTTGACTACAATTTTCATGATTACAAAAAGCAAGGTTGCCCCACTTCCCTCGTGCAAGAGTTTACTGAACACTTTGCGCTAGAGCAGCTTATCAACAAGCGAGGAACTACTTGGCGCAATTTGGACAGTCAGGCGAAACAAAACCTTGCTAGTGACTTCGCCATCACATTGATGAGCGAAAACCCCTCTCTTATTAAGAGACCTATACTTCACCGCAACAACCAATGGTTGATTGGTTTTGCTACAGCCGACTATGACACTTTAGTTCAGTCTTAAAACCCGCTTCGTCTACAGGAGAAAAGCAAGCAATGAGCAACTTACACAGCTTTGCCATAGGTATTGCCACCCAAAATTCAAAACATGAAGTCATAGAAGTTTTCTATCCTGCTCCTCGCCTCGCTCCAAGCCAAAGCATTCACAAAGCACTTAGTGACGTGTTGGGGCTTGAGCCAAGTAAAACTTTCGCAGCGCTAATTACAGCGGACACCGCAAAACTACTTGCTGACAAATTCCAAGCCATTACAGACTCAGACCTGTCGAGCGAAGTTAGCTTGCTGCAATCGGCAAGCTCCAGTTTGCTTGTTTGCGTGATAGCCGAAGATTCAGCCCCGCAATCTATCGCGGAAGTATTCCTCAAGCTACATTTGCTCTCTCACCGTTTAGTTAAACCTCACGGCATCAATTTGGAGGGGATGTTTGGTTTGCTAAAGAACCTTGCATGGACCAATAAAGGCCCTGTTGAACTAGATGAATTACCAGCAGCGCAAGTCAAAGCAAGACTAAATGGCGAATTACTGAGTGTTAACTCGGTTGATAAATTCCCATGCATGACAAATTATGTTGTGCCATCTGGTGTGAGAATTGCTGATACCGCAAGGGTGCGATTGGGCGCTTATATCGGCGCAGGCACAACCGTCATGCATGAAGGCTTTGTTAATTTCAATGCCGGCACAATAGGCCCAGCAATGATTGAGGGCCGGATTTCAGCGGGAGTCTTGGTTGGCGCCAATAGCGACTTAGGCGGCGGCTGCAGCACCATGGGCACCTTATCCGGAGGGGGCAAGGAAATTATTTCAGTGGGCGAACATTGCCTGATTGGCGCAAATGCCGGCATCGGCTTTCCATTAGCCGATGGCTGTATCGTTGAGGCGGGGCTTTACGTCACGGCAGGCACTAAAGTTAAGATGTTAGATAGCAATGGCAGTTTAGTGGACACCAAGAAAGCCTTAGAGCTGTCTAAGCAGCCCGACCTTTTATTTAGGCGCAATTCAATCAATGGCGCCGTAGAATGCGTCCCATTAAAGCAATCCATTAGCCTAAACGAAGAGCTCCATGCCCACAATTAGACTCACAAGGAACGCAACATTATGAGCGCTGCTCTCCAGCTGGCAAAAGACCTTATCAACCTGCCGTCAATTTCACCGAACGATGGTGGCTGTCAGGATCTAATTGCCAAACGACTTAGCAACATTGGTTTTGCCATAAAGGCCATGCCTTTCGAAGACGTAAGCAACCTGTGGGCTACTGCGGGCGATCACGGCCCGCTGCTAGTGTTTGCTGGCCACACTGACGTTGTGCCCACAGGGCCGGTCTCTGAATGGCGACACCCCCCCTTCACTGCCACTGAAGAAGGCGAGTTTCTCTATGGTCGTGGTGCAGCGGACATGAAAAGCAGCCTTGCTGCCATGATAACCGCCGTAGAAAGGCTTGTTGCCAAGCGGCCTCTTAAAGCTCGGCTAGGCTTTTTAATCACAAGCGATGAAGAAGCTAAAGCCATCAACGGCACACGACGTGTCATGAGCGAATTTAACCAGCAAGGGATAAGTTTCGATTACTGTTTAGTTGGGGAACCTAGCAGCACGGACACGTTAGGCGACACCATTAAGATAGGTCGGCGCGGCTCCCTCAATGGCAAACTTACTATTATTGGGATAAAGGGGCATGTTGCTTACCCGCAATTGGCCTTAAACCCTATTCATAAAGCCATGCCAGCCTTAGCTGAGCTAATCGACGTCCACTGGGACCAAGGGAATCAGTACTTTCCGCCCACCAGTTTTCAAATATCAAATATTCAAGGCGGTATTGGCGCCAACAATGTAATCCCAGAAACGCTGACTTTAGATTTCAATTTACGCTTCTCGACCGAGCTAACTGCGGAAGAGATTCGAGCAAAAGTAGAGTCGATTCTGCTAGCGCACGACGTCAAATTCCACATTGACTGGCACCTTTCCGGCGAGCCGTTCATAACCAGCAAGACCGACTTTATTGATACTGTTAGTGAATGCGTAAATCAGGTGCAGGGTTTTCACCCCCAGCGATCAACTAGCGGCGGTACGTCTGATGGTCGCTTTATCGCGCCAACTGGAGCACAGGTGGTAGAACTTGGGCCCTGCAACGCAACTATCCATAAGGTCAATGAGCGAGTGCGCATCAGCGATATTGAAAAATTAGAGCAAATTTACTTCGAGATTCTCAACAGATTAGTGTGAGCTGCATCAAGTCGTTAAATACACATCGAATCTCGCGCTACTGCCCTTATACACAATGTCAGGTTTCCTGTTCGCAAAGGGCGGCGCGTTTTTGGGCCGCTTTACGACCACTCTACGCTCTGCTAGCTCCAGTCCATGCTCGAGTAGGGATACTTCGTTATCTTCTTTGCCTAGAAGCCTCTGCAGCCGTTCTATGTCCCGTTTCGCTTTGCTCTTACGCTTCGGTGACTGATACATAGGATCAAGATAAACTACGTCGAATTTTTGCTTTTTTGGCGAGATCTCTAAAAAGTCTGCAAATAGCAAACTCATCGAGCTTTTTTCAAGCTCGTCAATGCCGTATTGATGAAGTCGATCCAAACCATCACGCAATAGCACAAACACTATTTTTGACTTTTCAACCATCTGCACAGTGCATCCAGCCATAGCCATCAAATACGCATCTTTACCCAATCCAGCCATGGCATCCAGCACCGTTGTCCGAGGGTTCTTTTTCAATCCCAGGGCTTTGATAAGATTCTGTTTCACCAAAGAGTCGCTAGCCCGCAACTCAAGCGCATCGCTAGAAAAATCCACCATTGTAGGTTTGCCGCCGCCGACCTCTAAATCACAAAGCACGAGCCCTTTTGGCGTAAGCTGCAGGTAAAACAAACAGTTTGAGTGAGTTAGTTCTAGGCTGGAAATAACCGAACTAGCTAAAAACTCCGCAAGCTGTTGCTCTTGCTCGGTAACGGCCGCATCAGTTGAAAGCAGCACAATAGGCAATGAGTGATTCACGTTAAGTAAACTATTCCTAATGCCCCGCCGAGAACAATTCGGTAAATGACAAAAGGTAAAAAGCCCATCCTTTCAATCAGCCTCAGGAACCAATGGATGCAGGCCAATGCAACGGCACCAGAAAGTCCAATCCCATAAGCCAATTGGAGCCAGTCTACGGTGCTTGGCTCCCCTTGGAGAAGTTGCCCCGTCTTGAGAACCCCACTCGCAAAGATAATTGGCATAGACAGTAAAAATGAAAACTTAGCCGCGTCACGTTTATTGAGGTGACAAAATAACGCCGCTGTCATAGTCACCCCTGATCTAGAGGTGCCAGGAATTAACGCTAAGGCTTGAGCAAAACCAATAAGCAGCGCCTGTTGCCAGCTCAGGCTAGCAAGATCTATCCGACCGGTGCTTCGCTGCTGGGCTAAAAGCATTAAAACCGCAAAAACCACCGAGCTAATTGCGATCACAGGAAGTGCACGAGCGTACGCCTCTAAAGCATTCTGAAATATGACACCGGCAAGGCCTGCCGGAATAGTCGCGAGCAGTATTAGCCACGCTAGGTTTGCATCGGCGCTGGGCTTGCCGCCAGAAATGTGAGTCAACCAGGCCTTAATCATCCCATACACCGTCTGCCGATAGAAAAACAGCACGGCGAAAAACGTCCCTACGTGAACCGCCACGTCAAAAGATAAGCCTTGATCTGGCCAGCCCCACAATGCGGAGGGAAAGATTAGGTGAGCAGATGAAGATATTGGCAGAAATTCAGTGAGCCCCTGAATAATCGCTAATATGCTAATTTGAAAGTAGTCTAGGTTCATTCTTAGTTATTTTTAAGACAGGTAGTCTAATTCCTCTTTGACATAGTTTGGTGTCAAATCTTCAGGTTTGAGCAGCAGATTCGCAGCTAAACGCATTAGGGCCACGTCACACAGGTCTTTGAGATTAACTTGGATATCATTGAAATCGGGACTCACTGAACTCATTAGAGTCGCTAGCAGAGCTTCATCCCAACCATCACCAGCTAGTAACCAGTTATCTAAATCAACAACAGCGTTGAGAGCTGGTTTTTGTGCCTGGTGGCTTATTACTTTTTCAATTCCCTGCAGTTTTACACCCAGGTCTTGGCAAGCTCGATATTGGGCCCAATATGACTCCTCATTTCTAGCTGAGAGACATATTATGGCGCCGTTCTTGTTAGAGTATTTGAGATGAGAGTAGGCTAACAGAGCAAGGTTCGACACCCCAATTACAGGGAGTGACGACGCTGCAGCTAAGCCTTGGGCTATACCGATACCTATTCGAAGCCCAGTGAATGACCCCGGTCCCGATGCGATAACGATTGCATCGAGTTCTTGAAGCGCTAAATCAGCTTCAGACAAGAGGGAGTCAATTAATCCCAGAACTTCTTGAGCAGCCTGACGCGGTGTCCCAGTTTCAAGCTGATGCCACAGGCCTAAATTGAAAAGCCCAACGCTGCAAATACTTGAGGAAGTATCAATCACTAGTAGCTTAGGCATACCGAATAGTCTCAATTTAGTCAAAGCCAGCAAACAAAAAATCCTCGACTAAAACTAGTTAGTCGAGGATTTCTGTCGAGTTAAGAGCGCAAGTATCACTTGAAAGCGGGACAAGCGATACATGCCTGGCTAAAGTTACTCTGCTCAGTACTTAGGTTTACTTCTTCTTGCTAGCAACCTTTTGCTTAGCTGGAGCTTTCTTTTTTGCAGCTGGCTTCTTGGCTGGGGCTTTTTTCTTTGCCGGTGCTTTCTTAGCCGCTACTTTCTTCGTTGCTGGCGCTTTTTTAGCAGCAGGCTTCTTAGCCGCTACCTTTTTCTTCGCTGGCGCTTTCTTAGCTGCTACTTTTTTCTTAGCAGGGGCTTTCTTAGCTACTTTTTTCTTCGCTGGAGCTTTCTTAGCCGCTACTTTTTTCTTAGCAGGGGCTTTCTTGGCTACTTTTTTCTTAGCCGGTGCCTTTTTAGCTGCTACTTTCTTCTTAGCTGGCGCTTTCTTAGCCGCTACTTTTTTCTTAGCCGGTGCCTTTTTAGCTGCTACTTTCTTCTTAGCTGGCGCTTTCTTCTTGGCAGGCGCTTTTTTCTTGGCAGCAGGCTTGGCTACTTTAACAGATGCTTTCTTAGTCGCAGCCGCTTTTACTGTGGCTGCCTTTTTCTTCGCTGGAGCCTTCTTGGTTGCTGCTTTTTTAGCTGCTCTTGCTTTAACTGCTGCTTTCTTAACTGCTGCACGGGCCTTAGCTGTCGCTTTCTTGGCTGCCGCTTTTCCCTTTACTGCTGCTTTCTTAGCAGCCACACGAGCAGCTGTTGCATCTTTCTTAGCTTGCTTTGCAGCTTTAGTAGCAGCTACTTTTTCTACTCTCTTCTTCCACTTAGAAGTGAACGCTGCAACTGCTTTCTGCATATCTGCTTCAGCTTTAGAGGCAGCAGCTTCTTTCGCAGCGGCAGCCTTAGCCACCATCTCTATAGCTTTAGCCTTAGCTTTTGCAGTTTTTAGTTTCGCGTTTATTCCGGAATTTGATACGGAAGCTTTTTTAACTGCATTTTGCGCGGTAACTGCGGCACGCTTGGCGGCTGCTGTTTTCGCTTTGTCAGCTGCTTTCTTAGTGGCTACTGCTTGCTTTTTCGCTGCAGCAAGAGTTTTGCCGGCAACTTTACTGCTGCTTAGCAGCTTTGATAATTCTGCGCTCGCCTTAACTAAGGCTGGGCTGCTAACTTTACTAGCCGCTGCTTTTTTCTTGGCAGGTGCTTTCTTTTTCGCTTTAACTTTAGCCATACTCGCTTTTCTCCTAGGTTATGAATCGTGCCCGCTTAATTTTCAATTATTATTACTACAACTACTGTGCCGGAACATACCACAAAATCTAACCAGCGAATAGTAAACAACTTTTGAAATGATTTAAATAAAAGTCCGTTTTATTTAATCAAAAATGACACCCGCTATTGCGTGGCGTCACCCTCTATTTCGCTTGGTTGTTCAAAAACTTTAAGATGTTGTAAGTTTTTTTTGATCAAAGTGGTTTTAACTCGATTCAATTACAACAAATTCAAGCTCACTGCATGGTTGTTTTGACTGAATTAAATGCTGATTGGGAATTGTAAATTGATCAATTTAGATGGGGAAATAGGCGGACATAGGAGTAATAATGAGGAGCATAAAAAAGCCCGAGCATTTGCTCGGGCTTTTAAACAGCCTAACTAAGTTTAGCGCTTATCGCTGCTTTGATTTCATCAACTGGCGCTACACCGCCTATTTTTAGTACTTTAACACCGCTCTGAGACGCTTCTATGTCTTTATAGAAATCTACTAATGGCTCTGTCTGTTCATGATAAACAGCCAACCGATTGCGAATCGTTTCCTCTTTATCGTCTTCACGCTGAATCAGTTCTTCGCCCGTCACATCGTCTTTGCCTGCTATTTTTGGAGGACTATAAGTCACGTGATAGATCCTGCCAGAATCTAGATGGACACGCCGGCCGCTTAGCCGATTGACAATCTCCTCGTCTGGCACATCAATTTCTAATACCACATCAATAGCGACTCCAGCATCAACCATCGATTGGGCTTGAGGAATTGTGCGAGGAAATCCATCAAGCAAGAAGCCGTTTTCACAATCCGCCTCCGCTATACGTTCTTTTACGATAGCGATGATGATTCCATCAGTCACCAATCCCCCAGAAGCCATTACTTGCTCCACTTGCAGGCCTAATTCAGTCTTATTCTTGACAGCAGCGCGCAGCATATCTCCTGTTGATATTTGTGGAATACCGAATTTCTCGGTGACAAATTGCCCCTGCGTGCCTTTGCCTGCGCCCGGTGCTCCTAGCAGTATAATTCTCATAACCAACTCCCCTTTATAATCTAAATTTTTAAGCTACAGCCCAGCGCCTTTCGCTAAGGCCCATAATTGATCTAATTCTTGACTTGTTGCCTGGGATATAGAGGTATTCTTAGCAGCCAACGTCAACTCAACCCATTTAACCCTGTTCATAAACTTGTTATTTGAAGACCTCAGCGAGGCTTCGGCATCAACCCCAGCATGGCGCGCAATATTCACTGCAGAAAACAGCACATCCCCTAACTCATCGGTTATCGCGGCACTATCACCTTGCTCCAATGCAAGCTCAAACTCCGCTATTTCTTCCTTTAGTTTAGCAACAACTGGCGCTATTGTTAGCCAATCAAAGCCTTCGCGTGCCGCTTTGGACTGCAATTTTTCTGCACGCTGCAAGGCTGGCATGTGAACAGGCACTGAATCGAAGAGACTTTCTAGGGTATTTAACTGCTCGCAGGTGCTAGTTCCGAGGTGTGTTGCAGCGAGTTTTTTCTGACGCTTGAGCTCTCTTTCGTGTTTTTTTATTGACTCCCAGTTTTGTGCGACTTGATCGGTGCTAATGTTCACTTCCCGACCAAAGTTCTCAATTTTGCCTTCAGGGAAAACGTGGGGATGGCGTCTGATTAACTTATCGGTAATAGCTATTGCAACAGCGTCAAAATCAAATTGCTTTTGTTCTTTTGCGATTTGAGCATAAAACACCACTTGAAACAGTAAATCCCCAAGCTCTTCTTCTATTTCAACAATGTCTTCACTGTCGATGGCTTCAACAACCTCATAGACCTCCTCGAGAGTAAAGGCGATCAACGATTTAGTCGATTGCTGCAAATCCCAGGGGCAGCCAAATTTTGGGTCCCTCAGCATAGCCATAACATCCAATAGCTGGTCGACGGCTGTTTTATCCTCGAAACGGCTGGGTTTAGTCGGGTTTTTCATCAACACTCTGTCGTTAGAAAGTGACGGCTGTTACAGCGCGTCTAAATTGGGCCACATGATAGCCTGTCACTTACACAATTCAAACACAGCCATAGATTCGACGTGGGTCGTGTGGGGAAACATATCCATTACACCTGCTGCCTCAAGCCTATAACCGTGATCGAGGAGTAACGCAGTATCCCTCGCCAATGTGGCTGGGTTACAGGAAACGTAGACTATTCGTTGGGCTTTTAGTGCGGCAACCTCCGCGATTATTTCTCCCGCACCTGAACGCGGTGGATCAAGCAAAATTTTGGTGTATTTTCTGGCATACCACGGATGCTGAGTAATCGGCTGCATCAAATTAGCCGCATAAAACTCAGCATTTTCTATGCCATTGAGACTTGAGTTTTCATAGCCCCTAGCTACCATTTCGGTACTTCCTTCAACCCCTACTACTTGGCCACAACCTCGCGCCATGGCGAGGGTGAAATTGCCTAATCCGCAAAACAAATCCAACACCACATCGGCGCTGTTCAATTGCAGCTTTTGTAATGCTTGGCTGACTATAAGGCGATTGATCTTGGCATTGATTTGAGTGAAGTCCATTGGATGAAAATTAAGCTGCAAATCGAATTCAGGCAAAAAGTAGTGCAATCGTTCAATCCCATCGTTTGGCGTGAGTTTGAAGACAGTCTCTAGGCCGCCAGATTGCAAATAAATATCAACCCCATGGACTTCACCAAATTCAGCGAGCGCTGCTGAATCGGC
>JBLGBD010000035.1:0-25967 GCA_047617585.1 Pseudohongiellaceae bacterium
GCGATTCACGCAGTCAGTATGCGATTAAAAACAACAACAGAAACCTAGACCTACACCTACTTGGAAAAAATATGGATAAGCTACTTATCAGTGGTGGTGTTTGCTTGGAAGGTGAAATTCGCATCGCTGGGGCTAAAAACTCTGCCTTGCCAATTCTAGCAGCAACTTTACTGACTCGTGACACGGTGCAGGTTTGTAATTTGCCCCATCTGTTCGATATAACCACCATGATTGAGCTTTTATCCTGTATGGGGGTTCAACCTGTCATCGATGAAAAGCTCAATGTAGAAGTTGATAGCAGCACCATAAAGCACTTCAACGCGCCCTACGAATTGGTGAAAACAATGCGTGCGTCTATTTTAGTGCTGGGGCCTTTATTAGCACACTATGGGGAGGCTCAGGTGGCGTTGCCTGGCGGCTGCGCAATTGGCAGCCGGCCGGTGAATCTTCATATAACGGCGCTTGAAGCAATGGGAGCGACTATTGTTGTAGAGGATGGTTATATCAAGGCTAGTGTGAAGGACCGGCTCAAAGGCGCACATATTTTTATGGACCTTGTTACAGTGACTGGTACTGAAAATGTCATGATGGCGGCAACTCTTGCCCGCGGAGTGACCACAATCGAAAACGCCGCTCGTGAGCCGGAGGTGGTCGATTTAGCACTATGCTTGATTGCTATGGGGGCTAAGATTAGCGGCCATGGTACGGCTACCATAGTAATTGAGGGCGTCGACAAGCTGCATGGCTGCAGCTATTCGGTGATGCCCGACAGGATAGAGACTGGCACCTATTTAATCGCAGCCGCTGCTACCCGTGGCCACATCAAAGTGAAGGGCACCCGGCCGGGCATCCTTGAGGCTGTATTGAGTAAGCTGGAGCAAGCCGGCGCCGACGTTAAGGTCGGTGAGGACTGGATAGATTTGAATATGCACGGCGAGCGACCGAAATCGGTATCTGTACGCACTGCGCCTTACCCAGCTTTTCCAACTGACATGCAGGCCCAGTTTACCGCGTTGAACACTATTGCCTCTGGTACAGGTTCGATTACAGAAACCGTGTTTGAAAATCGATTCATGCACGTGCATGAAATGAACCGCATGGGCGCATCTATTCAAGTGGAAGGCAACACGGTGATAGTCACAGGGGTGGACTCTCTCAAAGGAGCCCCAGTGATGGCTACTGATTTGCGGGCGTCTGCTAGCTTGATCATCGCCGGTCTAGTTGGCGAGAATGAAACAACAGTTGATAGGATCTACCATATTGATCGTGGCTATGAATGCATCGAAGAAAAGCTTCAGTTATTGGGTGCTAAAATTCGCCGCATTCCTTCTTAATAAAACCATTCCTGCTTAGTTGCCGTAGATATCATGAGTAGTTCAGAACTTGTCATTGCACTTACCAAAGGCCGAATCCTCGAGGAAACCCTACCGCTGTTCGAGAAGGCGGGAGTTGTCCCAGCAGAGGATATTTTTAACAGCAGAAAGCTGCTGTTCGACACCAATCTGCCCCAAGTCAAAATAATGGTGATTCGTGGCGCCGATGTTCCTACCTATGTTGAGTTTGGTAGTGCTGACATGGGAGTGGCCGGTAAGGATCTAATCCTAGAATATGGCAGTGAAGGTTTTTATGAGCCGCTGGATTTAAAAATAGCCCGCTGCAGGCTAATGACCGCTGAGCCAGTGGAGGCCAGAGCAAAATTTGGACGATTAAAAGTGGCGACGAAATTTACCAACATCGCCAAACGCTATTTTGCCGAGCAAGGACTGCAAATTGAGCTTATTAAGCTCAACGGAGCACTGGAGTTAGCGCCTTCCCTTGGCCTTGCTGATGCCATTGTTGATATTGTCGATACGGGGAAAACACTCAAAGCCAACGGTTTAGAGCCTAAAGAACTCATTGCTGAAATTAGTTCGCGGGTGATTGTAAACAAGGCTTCGATGAAAATTAAAAACGCGCTAATCCGAGACATCATTGGCAAGCTTAGACGGGCTGTCGAAGCCAAAGACTAATTACAAAGAGCTATTTAGACAAATGATTGATGCCATAATCCTAACTCGATTAAATGCTGGCGATGCTGATTTTTCCAAGCGGCTAGAGCGGGTCCTGCAGCGCGATATGTTGATTTCAGACACTATCACTGAATCTGTTAAATCCATATTGCACGACGTTCGCGCTGAGGGTGATGAGGCGCTGCTGCGCTATACCCGAAAGTTTGATGGTTTTGACGTGGCGACTATGGCGGATGTTGTCGTCGAGCAGGACCAACTGCAGGCGAGTTTAGAGTCTATTTCTGCAAATCAACGTGACGCGCTGGGTCTTGCTGCAGAGCGTATTCGCAGTTATCACGAAAAGCAGCGCCAGCAATCTTGGCAATACAGCGAAAGCGACGGCTCGGTCTACGGCCAGAAGATTACGCCACTAGAGCGAGTGGGAATTTATGTGCCTGGTGGCAAGGCGAACTACCCGTCATCCATGCTTATGCTGGGGATCCCGGCCATGGTTGCAGGGGTAGAGGAAATTGTCGCCACCGTGCCTACTCAGTACAATCCGGCTGGCAACTTGGTGTTCGCGGCGGCGGCTTTAGCCGGCGTGAGCAGAGTATTCACAGTGGGTGGCGCTCAAGCCATCGGTGCTTTGGCTTATGGTACGCAAAGCATTCCAAAGGTGGACAAGATAGCAGGGCCGGGTAATGTGTATGTTACCGCCGCAAAGAAAATGGTTTTTGGCGAGGTAGGGATCGATATGGTTGCGGGCCCTTCTGAGCTGACGATTGTGTGCGATGGTGGTACTGACCCTGATTGGATTGCAATGGATTTGTTTTCCCAAGCCGAGCACGACGAACAGGCTCAGTCTATTTTAATTTCTACCGATTTGAGTTTTCTTGAAGCCGTGCAAGAGAGTATCGATCGCCTACTGCCGACTATGAGCAGGGCTGATATCATTCGAAGCTCTTTAGTAAATAGGGGCGCATTTATCTATGCTGCCTCTGAGAGCGTGGCAGCCGATGTCGTCAATGCCATAGCCCCTGAGCATTTAGAATTGTCGGTGTCTGATCCTAGCAATCTGCTGGGCTTAGTGCGCCATGCCGGGGCGATATTCCTAGGGCGTTACACGGCTGAGGCGTTGGGTGACTACTGTGCAGGCCCGAGCCACGTATTGCCTACTTCAGGCTCTGCTCGGTTCTTTTCGGCACTAGGTGTGTACGATTTTCAAAAGCGCAGTTCCATTATCTCCTGCTCGGCTGAAGGCGCAAGTATGTTGGCGAAGACCGCCTCGGCATTAGCCCGCGATGAATCGTTAGAAGCCCATGCGCTATCAGCGGAATATAGACTCAAAAAGACAAGCCATTAACAGTCAATAAGCGGCCTGTTTTGGGGCCTATTGTTCGATAACAATGGCTTGGCCAAAGCCCAATGTCGTGGGTAAGATTAGGGTTTGGCCTTGCCGAAATACCTCTATTGCAATTGTATCTCCCGGCTTCTTGTTCCGAATTTCCATCATAATATTTTGACCGTCAATGACGGCGGTAGTTTCAACTCGGGTAATAACATCGCCGGGAAGGATGCCGGCGCGTTGGGCGGAGCCGCCGTTATCTACATTTTCCACTAACATGCCGCGTATATTGTCGACCCCAAAGAATAGCTGGCTTGACTGCGCATCTAAGGCCTCTCCAGTCAAAACGCCGAGATAACCTGAGTTAGTCTCTATGGCCTCCTGGATCATGCCAACAGAGGCGTTGATAGCCAAGCTGACCGGTGTAGCAAAGCCAATTCCTTCAAAATTCCCTGATTCTGAAAAAATCGATGAATTGATGCCAATCAAATTGCCGTCAATGTCTATTAAAGCGCCGCCGGAGTTACCAGGGTTAACGGCGGCGTCAGTTTGAATAATGTAGACGTTTTGGTCTTTGTCCCGGGAGAAGGCGCTGACTATCCCCTGAGACACCGATTGGCCAATATTTCTTGGGTAGCCGATTGCGAATACAATATCTCCTACTTCAACCAGATGATCCTCGCCCACAGAGATAGGGGTCAAGTTGTCCATATTAATGTGCAGTATGGCCAGATCGCTGCTCTTATCCCAAGCCACTACTGTGGCAGGCTTGCGACGGCCGTCTTTAAGAGTAACTTCAGTGTCAAAGACATCGAATAGAGTGTCGACTACATGGAGGTTGGTTAGCACGAATCCTCTCGCATCGATGATTACGCCAGAACCCAGGCTAGCGCTTTCTTCCAAGCGCAAATTAAACTTGTCTTGCGCCGCCCGCTCAATAGACTCAACATTAATTCTTGTGGCATTGATACTAACCACCGATGGCGCGGCTTTGGCGATGGCGTCAACATATGGATTTGAAGGTGGCGAGACAGAGCTGACCGCTGGCGCTGCTATTTCCATTAAGCTTAGCCGCTGCAGCTGTTGATATTGCAACACTACAAGCGCAAAAAGAACTCCGCAAGCGATTGGCCAGCCTAGAAATTTTAAAGTAGTGACCAATTTGTCCATCTTGGAGCCTTGTCGGTTAGACGGGAGCGCTGTGTTATTATTCTGCCTTTAGAATATACAGCGTGCTAAGGTGGATTCCAATGCCAGTAGAACTTTCACAGCTAGAAGCAGAGCTTACAAATCTGTTAAGGCCCGAGCAGTTTAAAGATTATTGTCCCAACGGGCTGCAGGTTGAAGGGAGGAAATCAATCTCCAAAATAGTGACGGGCGTGACGGCTAGCCAGGCCCTGCTTGACGCAGCTGTCGCCGCGTCAGCAGATGCAATTTTAGTGCATCACGGCTACTTTTGGCAGGGCGAAAACCCGTGTTTAAAAGGTCCCAAAAAAAATCGCATCAAGACGTTGCTAGATCATGATATTAGCCTGTTTGCCTATCACTTGCCTTTAGATGTGCATCAAGAGCTGGGAAACAATGTCCAATTAGCCAAACGGCTTGGTATCGAGATAAGCGGTGATCTGAAGAAACAAAACAATCACCCCCTGGTTTTTTCTGGGGCCTTTGCTGAGCCAATCTCAAGCGCTGATTTTGCCGCCACAATACAGCAAGTGTTGGGGCGTGAGGCGCTAGTTATTGAGGGCCACAGTGAGTTGATCAAAACTATAGCTTGGTGCACAGGCGCTGCGCAAAACTACATCGATATTGCCATTGAGGCAGGAGTCGATGCGTATTTAACCGGTGAGGTATCCGAGCAAACAGTGCATAGCGCTAGAGAAGGTGGAATTCATTTTTTCTCAGCGGGGCACCACGCCACAGAGCGCTATGGCGTTTTGGCTGTGGGGGAGTACCTAAGCAATAAACTGAATATCGAACACGAGTTTATCGATATACCTAACCCGGTATGAGCTGGGTTAAATGATATTCTCTTGCTTCATTAATTTGATAACTCTTTCGATACATTCGTCGATAGATAGGGCCGCTGTATCTAACTCCAGAACTGCTGTTTGCGGAGTCTCATAGGGGAATGAAACCCCAGGGATATCTGCGCTGGGAGCAGTTTCAGCGGCTGTATAAAGCCCGCTCGGGTCCCTTTTTTTGCACACCTCTAGCGGCGGGTTTAGGTGGATTAGATAGCAATTGTCTTTGCCAATAACACTGACGGCATGCTCGCGGGATTCCTCTGTTGGAGCCACGAACGAGGCAAAACAAATAAGCCCCGAATCGTTGAGAAACTTCGCTACGTGGGAGCTGCGACTCAAATTATCTGCTCTGCCTTTTGCATCATGCGCTAGGTCTTTACTAATACCTAGACGCATAGTCTTGCCATCAAGCACCGTGCAAACTCGGCCAATATCGAACAGGCGTCTTTCTAATCCGTGAGCGAGAGTAGACTTGCCAGAGCCCGAAACTCCTATGAACATTACCGTCGCAGGCTTTTGTCCAAAACGTGCTTGGCGCTCTTCTTTACTGACGTGCGAATTGGTGATTGCTTGCTGCTGGTTTGCGGCGGAGCCTAGGCTTGCCACCATGCCAGCACCTACTGTGACATTGCTGAGGCGGTCAATGATTATAAAGTTGCCGGTTGCTCGATTTTGTGAGTAATTGTCAAAGCAAACGGGGCTGTTTAAACTGACTTGGGTTAGGCCAATTTCATTGAGCTCAAGCCCTGGTGCCGGCAGTGTCTCTAAGGTGTTTACATCAATTCGATTTTTGAAGCCTTTCACTCGCCCTTGAACAGTCTTAGTGCCGAGTTTGAAGTCATAGTCGTTGCCCGCGAGGAGAGGGGCATCGGTCATCCAAACGATGTTAGCTTCAAATTCATCAGCAATGGTTGGAAGGTTGTCCGGGTGAGCAATAACATCGCCGCGGCTGATGTCGATTTCATCTTCAAGGGTTAGCGTTATTGCCATAGCGGCGTGGGCAAGTTCTAACTCTTCATCGAAACTTACAATTGATTTAATCCGGCTGGATTTACCTGACGGTAGCGCGACTATGGTGTCGCCTTTTCTCACAACCCCTGAAGCAATGGTGCCGCAGAAGCCGCGGAAATTTAAATTGGGTCTATTGACATATTGAACCGGAAAGCGGAAGTCTGAAAAATTATGATCGTCGCTTATTTGGACGCTTTCCAAAGTTTCCATTAGAGTAGGGCCGCTGTACCAAGGCATATTTTCACTGCGATTGACAACGTTGTCACCGTCCAGTGCTGACAGCGGCAAGAAGTGAAAGTCAGCTGGGTTTAGTCTCGAGGCAAGCTTTGTGTAGTCTTGCTTGATTTGCTCGAATACAGATTCCTGGTAGTCAACAAGATCCATTTTATTGATCGCAACGACGATGTGCTTTATGCCAAGCAAAGAGGCTATAAAGCTGTGACGTCGGGTCTGGGTTTGAACGCCATATCTTGCATCGATTAATATTATGGCGAGCTCGCAAGTCGAGGCGCCGGTAGCCATATTGCGGGTATATTGTTCGTGGCCTGGGGTGTCGGCAATAATGAATTTTCTTTTCGATGTAGAAAAGTAACGATACGCCACATCTATGGTGATACCTTGCTCGCGCTCAGCCTGAAGACCATCCACCAAAAGGGCTAGATCAATTTTTCCGCCCGTGGTGCCAGATTTCACACTATCAGCGGTGATGGCTGCCAACTGGTCTTCGTAGATCATCTTCGAGTCGTGAAGTAAGCGACCGATAAGCGTACTTTTGCCATCGTCTACGCTGCCACAGGTCAACAACCGCAGCAGTTCTTTGCGTTCATGTTGAGCCAAGTAGGCATTAATATCGGTACTTATTAAATCAGATTTATGAGACATAGGGCGCCGCTGTTGGTCAAATTAGTAGTTGCTAGGAAAACCTCGGGCTAAAAATAGCCTTTGCGCTTTTTATCTTCCATAGAGCCATTCTTGTCGGAGTCAATAACTCGCCCCTGCCGCTCGGAACTCTTTGTAAGAAGCATTTCCTGAATAATCTCAGGCAAGGTTGTTGCAGAAGACTCGACTGCCCCAGTGAGTGGGTAGCAGCCTAGGGTGCGAAATCTAACGGTTTTGGTTTGGATCTTGGTGTCAGGCCCAATCGGCATGCGGTCATCGTCAACCATGATATCTACACCATCAATATTCACTATCGGTCTTGGTTTTGCAAAATACAAAGGCACTATCTCAATGTTGTTGAGATAGATGTATTGCCAAATGTCTAATTCGGTCCAATTTGACAGCGGAAACACGCGAATGCTTTCACCTTTATTGATGGCGCTATTGTATAAATTCCAAAGCTCAGGCCGCTGATTTTTCGGATCCCAACCGTGGTTTTTATCTCTGAATGAAAAAATACGCTCTTTCGCCCGTGACTTCTCTTCGTCTCTTCTTGCGCCTCCGAAAGCGGCATCAAATTTATGGGTGTTGAGCGCTTGGCGCAAGGCTTGAGTTTTCATTATATCAGTGTGTTTTTCACTGCCGTGGGTAAACGGGCCTACCCCCGCAGCAACGCCTTCTTTGTTGATGTGAACTATCAAGTCCAAGTTCAATTGTTCAGCTTGACGATCTCTGAATTCGATCATTTCTTTGAACTTCCAAGTAGTATCCACATGGAGTAACGGAAATGGCGGTTTGCCTGGATAGAATGCTTTTAGTGCCAAATGCAACATTACCGCAGAGTCTTTGCCCACGGAGTAGAGCATAACCGGTTTGTTAAATTCGGCGGCAACCTCTCGCATAATATGAATGCTTTCGGCTTCGAGCTGTTTTAAGTGGGTGAGGTTATATTCAGACATATCGAACTAGGGCGTCCTATGACAGCGTTAATAGGTGAGATGAATAGACGGTAAATCTAAAGTATTTAAATGCTAGTGAGGCGCGGATTCGGAAGGCAGCTCAACTTTTTCTAAGGCCTTGGATTTCGCCTTTGCTTTGGCTATGCCGAAGTCTTCAGCTAGGGCACCTTTTTGCTCGGGATCTTGCTTAGTGGCATAATCTTTTGGCGGAATGAGCCCGCTGGTTTCTTCTTCTTGGGCGGATGAGTCGAACACAGCATCGGTGTCTGTGGGCAGCATTTTGGCTGCCACATCGGTAGGGCACAGATCTTGCGCGCCAGTGGCTAAGTGCTGATACACGTCTCGATAGCTTTCAGTCATATGGTGCACAAGCTCTGCCGTCATGCTGAAATGATCGCTAACATTGTCGCGATACTCAGTATGATTCTCTTTTAGAGCTTTAATTTGGTTTTCAAGTTCCTGCACTCTAGACGGGCTGGTGTTCATGCGGCTTGCCATAACTACGCCGATGACTATGCCTACTGCTAAACTTCCTATTGCTACTAGCCAAATCATGCGATCTTGTGCCCCAATTTAGAAATGATAAACTTTTTGACCTAAGCCACGTTTTAGATTGCTCGAGTATAACCCACAATGCAGTGGCAGCTGAAGAAAGTTTAACCTGATGTTTAGGTAGAAAACCAAGCAGGTTTTAGTACGCTCATGAGCGTTAAACTATTAAAAGTAGTTATGGATTGCAAACCACCATAAAATGCCCAGCCCATGAACATGAAGTTGGCGCAATTGCCAATAGCGCTTAACACCAAGCCATATAGAAAGATTCAAAATGTCTCCAATTGAAAAGTATCGGGCAGATCTAGTCGCTGGGATTATTTACCCCGACCCCCAGCAAGAAGTGGTTGTGCACCATTTGCAGGCGCTTTACCAAGCCTTGCAGGAGCAGTCCACAGGACCACTCTCAATGGGGCAGTTTTTGTTTGCTTGGATGTCGAGACCAAACGATGATCCGGTGAAAGGGATTTATCTTTGGGGTGGCGTTGGCCGTGGCAAAACTTACTTAATGGATTTGTTTTTCGAATGCTTGCCCTTTGAACGCAAGAAAAGAACTCACTTTCATCGGTTTATGCAGTCTGTTCACAGCAAATTGACCGCACTTCAAGGCCAAAAAAACCCGCTGGCAGCGCTGGCCGAGTCAATTGCGCAGGAGGCCCGGGTGCTTTGTTTCGATGAGTTTTTCGTAATCGATATAGGTGATGCGATGATCCTTGCTGGTCTATTGGAAGAACTTTTTAAACGGGATGTGGTGTTGGTGGCAACGTCTAACATTTATCCTGATGGGCTCTACCAAAACGGCTTACAGCGAAAGCGGTTTCTGCCGGCGATAAAATTGATTAATACCCGTACAACTGTGGTGGAGCTCAAATCCGACACAGACTATCGGCTACGCAGTCTAAGCCAAGCAAATTTGTACCTTTGTCCAAATGATGAAGCAGCGGAGCTTGAGCTGGCCAGAAAATTCCTTGAATTGACCCGAGACCCAGGCTTGGAGCCAGGGCCTACTCTGATTGTGCTTGCCCGCAAGCTGCAGACTAGGCACATCAGTGGGGATGTGGTTTGGTTTGAGTTTAGCGAGCTTTGTGGCGGCCCTAGAAGTGCATTTGACTATGTGGAGATTGCAAAGCTGTTCCATACCGTAATTCTGAGCAATATCCCTCAGATGTCAGACGACACCAATGATAGCGCTCGGCGCTTCGTGAGTTTGATTGATGAGCTGTATGATAGGAGGGTGAAGTTGTTGGTGAGTGCCCAAGGTTCCATCAGTAATCTGTACACCGGAAATGGGCTCGCGTTTGCCTTTGAGCGAACCGAGTCTAGGCTGCTGGAGATGCAATCCCATGAATACCTCTGTAGCCCCCATCAGGCTTAAGCCGCGCTGAAACCCCTTGTGGTAAGAAAAAGCTAACTTTTTGAACTTATTCCTCTTGAATATTGCTAATCCCTTCGGTAGTATTCGCGCTCCCTAATGTAAAGCCAAATACTGACATGAAGACTTATAGTGCAAAACCACATGAAGTAGACCAACAATGGTTACTTGTAGACGCGCAGGGCCTCACTTTAGGCCGGATGGCGCAAGCTATTGCGACTAGATTGCGCGGCAAGCATAAGCCTGAATACACGGCCCACGTAGACACTGGCGATTTTGTTATCGTCGTCAATGCGGAGAAGGTCCAAGTTACGGGCAACAAGGCTAAAAACAAGATTTACCATGCTCACTCCGGTTTCCCAGGCGGACTTAAGTCCATATCCTTTGAGAAACTTCAGGAAAGAGCGCCTGAAAAAATTATCAGGCTTGCTGTTAAAGGCATGCTGCCGCAGACACCTCTTGGCCGAGCTATGTTTAAAAAGCTGAAAGTGTATGCTGGAACTGAACATCCACATGGTGCGCAACTGCCCCAGAGTGTGACTCTCTAAAAAATAAGAGGCGATAAATACAAATGTCAGCAACTCAATACTATGGCACTGGTCGACGCAAAACGTCGACGGCTCGCGTATATTTAACCAGCGGTAGCGGCAATATCCTAGTAAATAGCCGCACTCTAGAAGGTTATTTTGGCCGTGAAGTGGCGCGAATGATCGTTCGGCAGCCTTTAGAGCTGGTAGAGATGGTCGGGAAATTCGACATTAATGTCTCAGTACGTGGCGGTGGAAGTTTTGGCCAAGCCGGTGCAATCCGTCATGGTATTACTCGTGCGCTAATGCAGTATGATGACGAGCTTAAGCCTGCACTGCGCAAGGCTGGTTTTGTAACAAGAGACGCCAGAGAAGTGGAACGTAAGAAAGTGGGCCTTCGCAAAGCGCGTAAGAAGCCACAGTTTTCTAAGCGATAATTCGAATCTCGACAAGAAGCGCCAACTTGTTGTCCAAGTTTGGCGTTTTTTTGTGCCTACGCATTTCTAATAAATGCTTATTTTTCAATAACATAGCCAATTTTCTCAAAACTTGACAGCTTGATAAAAGCGCAATATGTGGCTATTATTGGCTGGATTTGCTGACTTGGTTAGGGCGTCTCGCGACATTGATCGCGCAGACGGTGAAAATCCCCTTCACAGCTAGACACTTCTATTGATATTTCTGATTCTCGAGGAGACAAAACGGTGACTAACGACAGTAAAAATACTGGCCGTAGACGATTCTTAGTGGGCTCAACTACAGCAGTTGGAGCCGTGGGTGTAGCAGCTGCTGCAGTTCCATTTGTTGGTTCTTGGAACCCCAGCGCAAAAGCTCGCGCTGCGGGCGCGCCTGTTAGAATAGACATAAGTAAACTGCAAGATGGCGAAATACTAGGGCCAATTCCAGCCTGGCGCGGACGTCCTATTTTTGTGGTCAAACGCAACGCGGCGGCACTAGACGCTTTAAACGAAAATCTTGATCGATTGACAGATCCAAACTCTACCGATCCCGAGCAGCCAGAATACGCGACTAACGAATTCCGCTCGCGTAGGCCTGAGCTATTAGTTCTAGTGGGTTTGTGCCCACATTTGTTTTGCTCACCAACTCCTCATATTGAACTTCGTCCTCAGCCTTTTGACGAAGAGTGGCGTGGTGGGTTCTTTTGCCCTTGTCATGGTTCTAGATTTGATCTTGCAGGCCGCGTATACAGCGGTTCGCCATCTTCTAGAAATATGCAAGTGCCCCCTTATTCTTACGAGACAGAAGACGTACTCGTAATTGGCGTCGATGAGGAGACCGCAGCATGAGCGACTTGAGCAGCGCTAGCAACGATTTAGATAAAACGAAAAAGTCAGGTAGGTTTATTTCAGGCCTCGCCGGACTTAGAGACTGGGTCGATGCCCGCCTTCCTATTGTAGAGGCGTGGAATAAGCATCTAGCCGAGTATTATGCGCCTAAGAACTTTAATTTTTGGTACTATTTTGGCGTACTTTCAATGGTAGTTTTGGTCATTCAGTTGCTAACGGGCATCTGGTTGACCATGAACTATACCCCAAGCGCAGAAGCTGCTTTTGCGTCGGTAGAATACATCATGCGCGATGTTGAGTATGGCTGGCTGTTACGCTACCTCCACTCAACCGGGGCATCGGCCTTTTTCTTCGTGGTTTATATCCATATGTTCCGCGGATTAATGTACGGCTCATATCAAAAGCCGCGAGAGCTGATCTGGGTTTTCGGCATGGCGATTTACTTCGTCCTAATGATGGAAGGCTTCCTTGGGTATGTCCTACCTTGGGGACAGATGTCATATTGGGGCGCCAACGTGATCGTGTCGCTGGCAGGTGCTATTCCAATTATTGGTGAAGACCTATTGGTGTGGGTGCGAGGTGATTTCCTTATCTCTGGCGCTACGTTAAGCCGATTCTTTGCTCTTCATGTTGTGGCTCTGCCTATCGTGTTGATTGCCTTGGTTGTTTTACATATCTTGGCGCTGCATGAAGTTGGTTCTAACAACCCTGACGGCGTGGATATCAAAAAGCTCAAAGACGCCAACGGCAAGCCTTTAGACGGCGTTCCTTTTCACCCTTACTACACGCTGTACCATGACCTTGCGGGAATCGTGCTGTTCCTATTCGTATTCTGCGCGATCGTGTTCTTTGCCCCTGAGATGGGCGGCTATTTCTTAGAGATTGCTAACTTCCAAGAAGCTAATCCGCTGAAGACTCCGGAGCACGTGCCACCGGTATGGTATTACACGCCGTTTTATTCCATGCTTAGGGCGGTCACTATTCCGCTATTTGGAATCGATGCGAAGTTTTGGGGTATGTTGGTGATGTTTGGCGCAATCGCAATTCTGTTTGTATTGCCTTGGCTGGACAAGAGCCCGGTGCGCTCTATGCGCTACAAAGGCTGGTACAGCCGCATCGCCTTGTTGCTGTTTGTTGTGTCATTCTTGATTCTAGGTGTACTAGGCACCCAATCAGTGAGCCCAGCCAAAACCTTGCTCGCTCAATTGATGACAGTGGTCTATTTTGCCTATTTCGTTGCCATGCCATGGTACACAAGAGCTGAAACCACGGCCCAGCCACCTGAGCGGGTTACCGGACGATTTATAACCATCCCTCAGCTGATCGGTAGTTTACTGCTTATCATTGCGCTGGTCGCACTGCCGTTAATGTGGTCGGACGGGGCCCATGCGGCATCGGCGGGTAATCTGGATCTAGAGCACGTTGAAACAGATTTCGACGACAAGGCTTCCTTACAACGAGGCTTCCGCAACTATATGGCATACTGTGTTAGCTGCCATGCTCTGGGTTATGCGCGCTATGCTAGAACAGCGGATGATTTGGAGTTGCCGCATGAGTTGGTTGAAGCGAATCTTATCTTTGACGATGCAGCTATCGGTGATTTGATCGAAAATGCAATGCCGGAAGAAAAAGCCAAAGTATGGTTCGGTGCAGCACCGCCTGATTTAACTCTTGCTGGCCGAGTGCATTCACCGGACTGGATTTACACTTACTTGAAGTCTTTCTATAACGATCCTAGTCGCCCTTTGGGTGCCAACAACAAGATTTATCCAAATGTTGGTATGCCAAATGTATTTCATGAGCTTCAGGGCGACGTGACGTGTGATGATCACGGTACCGATGATCCAACCAAGTGCGATTTAACGCGGGTTGAGGGAACCGGATCTATGACAGAAGCCGAGTTCGATGACACCGTCAAAGACTTAACTAACTTCTTGTATTATATTGGGGAGCCAGTAAGGTCCCGCAGACAAGAAATTGGCATTTGGGTGCTGGCATTTTTGGCAGTTCTCTATGGTCTAACAGCGGTTCTAGGTCGAGAGTTTTCGAAAGACTATCATTAGTCTTTCGAAGCCAATTAAACTCTATAACTATTAAAATACTGAGGAATTCCTATGGGCGTGGTCGCTAAAAGATCTTCCATGACTTTTTATTCGGATGGCACTAGTCACTATAGCCATCGTGTACGCATAGTCCTGGCGGAGAAAGGTGTCACAGTCGAGACTATCGATGTCGAGCCTAATAGCAAGCCGGAGGATTTATCTTCGCTAAATCCATACAACACTCTGCCAACTTTAGTTGACAGGGATTTGGTGCTGTATGAAGCAGACATCATGATGGAATACTTGGATGAGCGTTTTCCCCATCCACCTTTGTTCCCGGTTTATCCTGTCGCTCGTGCCATGAGCAGGCTTTGGATCTATCGCATCAAGCAAGATTGGTGCGCCTCGGTCGATGCTTTAATGGCAAACAACGGGACTCCTGCCCAGCTAGATAAGGCGCGCAAAGAGCTTAGAGATAGCTTGGTATCCATCGCGCCCATATTTGGTGAGAAGCCGTATTTTATGAGCGATGAGTTTACGATTGTAGATTGCTGTGTCACTCCGATTCTTTGGCGTTTGCCGATTATGGGAATTGAACTACCAAAGAACAAGACGACCAAGCCATTGCTAGATTATCGAGACCGGTTATTCGAGCGGGAATCAATTTTGGCCAGTCTGTCTGAACAAGAAAAGGAAATGGTTTAATCGCGAATTCCCTGAAGTAGGTGCCCGTCATGACAATGTCTTCCAGCAGACCATTTATCGTGCGGGCGCTCTACGATTGGATTTTAGAGAATAACTGCACTCCCTATATTCTAGTCAATGCCTACGCTGACCAAGTCGAAGTGCCGCAAGAGCATGTGAAAGACGGTCAAATCATCCTCAATATTTCACCTTCCGCAGTTCAGGCGCTTATTATCAGAAATGAAGCGCTAGAATTTGAAGGCCGTTTTGCGGGAATCCCGAAACTAGTTTACGTGCCTATAGGGGCTGTAATGGGGATTTACGCGAAAGAGAATGGCCAAGGTATGATCTTCGATGCTGAGGGCGCGGCTCCAAAACCGCCAACCCCAACTGGCACAGACCCTCAGTTAAAGCGCCCAGCTTCGGACTCTAATAAGCCGTCAGGGCCTGCAGGTCCGAAACCGTCTCTGCGCTTAGTTAAGTAGCAAGTTGAACGTTTGGTTAAGTAGGCCTGTGTCGCGCTAGTTTAAATACTCGAAAACCTTTACCACTTTAGTGACCCCAGACACATTGCGCGCCAGATTTGCTGCCCGGTCTCCCTCGGCTTGGCTAATAATTCCCATCAGATAGATGGCGCTATTTTCAGCGATTACCCGAATCTGGTCCGAAGGCACTTCCTTGTTGGTTAGCATCAAAGTGCGTACTTTGGTGGCAACCCAAGAGTCATTGCTGCGGGATATCAAGCTGGTCTTGCCTGCAACTTCCAGCTCATTGTGGATGCGTTTTATTTTCGAGCTAGCCTGGCTGGCGATAGTCGTGGCTTTCGATTTCATGGCCTCAGATTCGACTTGACCGACGATTAGTACAACCCCGTTGTGACTGACCACATTAAAATTAGAGCCGCGGAATGCCGGCTCCTGTGACTTCATGTTAACCACAACCTTGGTTTCAATCGCCTCGTCTTCGACAACTGCTCCTGTTGTGCGTTCTGTCGGGTCTTCCCGAATACCGTTTTCGTCTGTGGTCTGCACTAGAATCGTTTTGCAGGAAGCTAGTGTTAAAAATAACAAAGGGATTATTACTATCCTAATGTTCATGCTCATGCTTCGTCTCCAGGAAATAAGGTTGTGTCAATAAAGTCGCACAGGCAATGTATTATCAGCAAATGAACTTCTTGGATTCTTGCCGTGCGATGGGAAGGCACTCGAATTTCAACATCCTTATCGCCGAGCAATGGTGCCATAAGGCCACCATCCTTACCTGACATTACCACAATATCCATCTTTCTTTCATGGGCTGCGGCAATGGCCTTGATAACGTTGGTGGAGTTACCGCTGGTGGAAATGGCAAGTAAGATATCGCCTTCTTGGCCCAAGGCGGTAATTTGCTTTGAGAAAATCTCATCAAAACTGTAATCATTGCCAATCGCCGTCAGAGTTGAGGAGTCTGTTGTAATTGCGATTGCCGGCAAGGGGGGCCTTTCTTGCTCGAAGCGATTTAACAACTCGGCTGAAAAGTGCTGAGCATCGCCAGCAGAACCGCCATTGCCGCAGCATAAAATCTTTTTGCCATTGATAAGAGCGGCAACCATTAGCTCGCCCGCATCATGAATGGGATCTACCAAGACCTCAACAGCTTGCTGTTTTGTGGCAATACTGTCTAGAAAATGTGTTTGAATACGATCAAGTGATGACATAGCAATTCATGCTCAAAATTCGTTTTAAAGTGATTCCAATAATATCGGCCAGTGACCGAGCTTAATTACCGCGACCAGGGTTCAATCGTTCCTGCTTTACGCTGTTTTATATAGACAGGGTTTGGCGTTGTAAAGTTTCAATAAAAGGCATTGCGAAGCCAAATTATCTTAGGCTCCTCAGGCTTTAAGTGGGGCTCAATTCCAACTACATCGAAGCGGGCCATATGGTTGCGGTATGTTGGGTTTTGGCTAAGAAAGTAAGAGGCGGTCAGTTTTATCCGGCGCTGTTTCCGCTGGCCAACTGTTTGCAGCACGTGCCCATAGCGAGGTGAACTTCGGTATTTTACTTCAACAAAGGCCAAAATACTGTCTTTCCGCCCAGTCATTATAAGATCGATCTCTCCAAACCGGCAGCGATAATTCGAATAAACAAACTCCAAGCCTCTAGCGCCAAGGTAGTCTCGGGCGATTTTTTCATAGCTTAGCCCAATTTCGAGGCTAGGTTGGTTAGGTGGGTTTGTGATACCGGCTTCCTTGCTGGCTGGGGTTAGTCGGTTTGAGTGATGAACCCCTCAAATTGCTGCAGCACACCGTCTTTGAACTGCGCCACGTTAAGTTCTCGGACAATTTCACGCTCTGGGGTTAGGGTGAGCAGACCAGTGACACCGTTAACCGCTAAAATTTCAGACGCTGCGAGCTGTTGCAGCCTAGTGTGCAGCTGGTAGCTGTCCAGGCCAAGTGCGCGTAGTCGCTGTAGCGGGCCTCCTGCTTGGCGTAAATTAGCGTTGACGGTTTCTTTAAGCCCATCATCTTGTCCCACCAACCACGGTGCATCCAAAATGACTATGCCGTTTAAGTCTTTGTTCGCATCAGAATTGGGTGAACCATCATATATAGATGGGTATGCCAGTACGGGCAAATTTTCCGCGAAATAAAACGCCAAGGTTGGCTTGATCTGGCGGCCTTGCCGAGGGTTGGCAATCAAATAGATAAAATCAATATCTTGGCGTCTGCGCGGGGTGAATTCGATGCGGTTGCGCGGCAGCAAACTCTCAAGCTGTTCGGCTCTTCTCTCACTAGAATCTATGGCCATTAGCCTTTTGATTACATCGGCGTAGTCAGTTGTGCTATCGAATGTTGTTCGCGAAACCAAGGTGCCGCCAGCGTCCGACCAGGCATTTTCGAATAGGCTAATAAGGCGAAGATAGTCATTCCCTACGGGTGTAATGATTGCAGCATTGGAAAAGCCTGAGCCAACAGCTAATTGAATAGCCTGGCGTATTTCATCCTCCGGTGCCAAGCCGAATTGGTAAAGGTTTTCAGGGTTAAAAGTGTTTGGGTTGTCCGAATAGTTTAAAGCCAATGTTGGCACGGGAAGCCTTGGTAGGCGCTGCAACTGGTTTACTAGTTCTTTATTTAAAGGGCCAATTACCATGTCTGCCCCATCAGCAATTGCGGAGTCGTAAATAGGGTAAATATTTGTGGCGAAAGAGCTGTCATAGAAATTAATCTTAGGCGTGTCGCGGTTGCTTTCGGACTCGCGAAAGTAAGCGGCTAGAAAGCCTTCTTGGATCGCTATACCGGCAGGTTCTTGCAGGGGAAGGATAAGTGCAATCATTTTGGGTCTAGAGTCCCAAACCTGCTCCAAACGGGATAAAGCACTAGGCAGTGATCGACTTGCTGGGTGGCTGTTCCAGATTCGCCGCCACTGCTCTATGGCGTCCAGCTGAGCCTTGATACTTGCGCGTTGTTGGTCAACGGTTCGGGCCAATTCTATCCAGCCGCGGGACTGATAGCTGGAGGCATTGGTTGCTAAAGTATCTAGCTCGGCAGAGTTAAATTGAATCAGAGCTTGCCAGACAAGGTCGTGCAAATCGTCATTTCTACTTTGTGGTTCCGTCAATAAAGTCGCGAGAGAATTGAACGCGGCGATTGGTTGACCCAAAGCTAAATAGGTTTGGCTCAAGATTAGCCAAAACTCATTATCTAAAGCCGCGCCGGGCTCAGCGAGCTGATTATCAAGCAGCATGAGCGCGGTATTGGGTACACGGTTTGCCAAAGCGACACGAGCACCTAGAGTAATGGCTGATAGCTGCAAGGCTCCTGCTATGGCCTTGTTAGCCATCAGTTCGTCGAACTGCTGCATGGCTAGTTTCTCCTGCTGACCTGAAAGCAGAAGTTCGATTGCGGCTATTCTGGAGCGGGCAGCACTCACGCCTTCGCTTTCATCGGCGAAAGCAATTAATTCATTGACAGATACTTCAAGCGACTGAGTAGCCTGCTGTCCTGTCGGCGGTACAGGGTTTGAACCGCAGCCTACAATGAACAAAGGGCAGGCAAGCAACAACTGAATCAGTCCTCGTATCTTCACGCTTTTTTCCATACCATCTGTGGGAGAAAGAAAAGGGTAATACATCGCCTAGCGCGGAGCAATTGCCATCTGCTGGGATCTGGATGTTTTGTGACCTAGGGCGCATGGAGCTTTTCTTATAATTGTCCCATCAAAGGAGCGCTTAGGACGAATGTCTGCGGGAATTTTGTACATAGTTGCGACACCAATCGGCAATATTGACGATATCAGTGCGAGGGCAATTCAGATATTAGGAGCCGTTGACGTGATCGCGGCAGAAGACACCCGTCACAGCAAGCAGCTTCTTAACCGATTGGGCATCTCAAATAAACTTGTAGCCTATCATGATCATAATGACGACTACGTCAGTAGCAAATTTATTGACAGCCTTGCAGCGGGTCAGAGCATTGCACTGATTTCCGATGCAGGAACCCCGCTTATCTCTGATCCCGGCTATAAGCTGGTTAAGTTGGCGCGTGAATCAGGGGTTTCGGTGATTCCGATTCCTGGCGCATCAGCGATCACGGCGGCATTGAGCGTGGCTGGGCTGGCAACAGATAGGTTTTGTTTTGAAGGGTTTTTACCAGCCAAAACGGCTGCTAGAGAGCAGCGTCTAACTCAGTTGTCAAAGGAGTCTCGAACCCTTGTGTTTTACGAGGCGCCGCACCGTATCGTTGCTGCCTTGGAGAGTTTCGTCAAAGTATTTGGAGAAGACAGGCTAGTGTTCTTGGGCCGCGAAATCACCAAAAAGTTTGAATCTCATTTTTATGGCAGTGTTGCAGAAGCCGCAGAATGGTTGAATTCGGACTCCGATAATCAGCGCGGAGAATTTGTCATTGTGCTATCTGGAGATGAATCTGCCGATGCTATAGCTGAAGATCAGGCGGAGGCTTTTCGTATTGCCCAGTTACTGGAAAGCGAAATGTCACTGAAACGGGCTGTGGCATTGGCCAGTGAAATTACCGGTGTGAGAAAGAATCAGCTCTATCAAGCGATGCTAGCAAGGAAGTCTCAGCTCTAGAGCAGATTGTGTTGTAAAAACCTACGGTTGCCAGTACTCTTGCCGCGAGTCAGCTGGGCAATTGCTGTTTATTTTCTTTGTGGTTTGATTTTCGAATTATGAGGTTGTAGATGGAGGAAAGTCCGGGCTCCATAGAGCAGGGTGCCAGGTAACTCCTGGGGGATGAAAATCTACGGCTAGTGCAGCAGAAAATATACCGCCGCAAAAGTCTTTAGGCTTTTTTGGTAAGGGTGAAAAGGTGCGGTAAGAGCGCACCGCGCGACTGGTAACAGTTCGTGGCAGTGTAAACCCCACTCGGAGCAAGGCCAAATAGGAATCCTTTTTTGCTGCTCGCATTGGATTCGGGTAGGCCGCTTGACGCTTGCGGTGACGCAACGCGCAGATGAATAATTGTCCTAGACAGAACCCGGCTTATAGGCTGACTCACTAATTTTTTAAAAGCTCCCAATTCATGGGAGATGCAGAGATAGCAGGGCGCTCCAGAAGTGAGAGTGCTGCAAATGCTACAACCTTCGCTACAAAAACGAGGTGATGTTTATCACTTCAGGTGGACTATTCCATTAGATTTACGCCCAATTCTTAAGCGGCGAGAAATCACTAAATCCTTAAAAACCTCCTCCAAATTGGCTGCTTTATCTTAAGCGGCTGAGTTGTATTCGTGAGTTGAGCAAATAGTAAATCTTAGAAGGCTGTTTGGTGTCTAGCAAAGGCTGGGAAGTCCACTAATCACTTTGATTAATATATCAGAGCGCTAAGCTCAGCTCTTTGACCTAGCCTGGCGGTTTTCTAATTATGAGCCATTAAGCGTTGTAAAAAAATACGTATTTTCTTTGCCGGGAAGACCGTCATGAAACAGATTGTCCTACTAACTACGCTGAGTCTTTTTTTTATATTAAATATTCTATGTCTGAAGAGAGTCCAGTTCGCCACAATCGCCAGCTAACTGTGCCAGTGGTGAATTCCCTCGGCGACGCTGGGCGTTCGCAAGAGGTCGTGATTCAGCTCGCCTAGCAGGGGAATTACGTTTAGTGGAGCATAAAGAAGGTGTGAAAATAGGGGTTATTAACAGTGTCTGGCGAGTAAAACAGAAACATGTCCGGTGCAGGCTTGCCTGAGAGTTTTGGGCGCGTTAACGTCGAGCTGTGAAGAATTAGGGCGCACCTTTTTGATGGACTATGCTATTGAGCTTGAGCTCAATGCCTAATCTGCAAAACCTGATTTATTGTCTAAACCCATTTTCAAGTTTGCTGCCTTGTCATTGTTGTGAGTTGAGAATGCGTCGACCAAGATTAGTATTGTAGTTTTCAACGATGATTTGGCTTCTGAACAGCGCTGGTATTTCAATCAAAATTATACCCGCTATTAGCACAGAGCCGATGGTGGGTGTCGAGAATAGTAAAACTATGCCTAATGCCATGATTAGCAGGTTTAACGAGCCCCTAATAAACCTGCCTAAGTAGAAATGATGCAGCCCCGCTAAAAAGAACCAGTTTAGTACGGCAAAAGTGTCAGGGTCTTTCAGCGCTTTATTGTACTGTTTGAAAAACTCCGCTCGTTGCGGATCAGTGAGTGCGCGAACCGCGCTTCTGAGTTTTTCGTCGTCTGCATTCACCGATTCTTGCCTTAGTGTCCATGCTTCAAACATACCTATTGCCTATTTTTCAGGAATGGGATCAGGGATTTTAGCAACCACGTCACGGTCGGAGCAGCGCCTGATTCTCGCGAGAGACAGCCTTGTGCCGCGAACTGCGCCAAACCGTGCAATGGCCTGCTTAGCATACTCCGAGCAGCTAGGCTCAAAATTGCAGTCAACTCGGAATTTTTCAATACCGCCACCGCTGCGTTGGTAGCTAGTGATCGCAGCAATAAGCATCTTTTGAGCTTGGTTCATTGTTACAGCTTCTAACGGGCAAGGGTCAAGATCACCGTTTCCCTGGACCAAAACAGCCAGAATCTTTTCTTTTCAATTACTTGAAAAGCCAGCTGCCAGCCTTCGGCCGCGGCTTGGTTAAGCGTTGCCTCCAAACGTTTAATTGGCAGGCCAGATGATCCTAGGAAAATCGTCCCACAACCACCCTCGGTTACAATTTCAACCTTGTATTCTTTGTACATCCTCACTTCCCTCATGCCTTTGAATTGTGCCCTGCTATTTCGTTAGACTTTTTAATTACGGGGTTGTCCCAATCGCAGCTTATTGCTGTGGTGACATAGACACAGGATTTGTAGGTGAATCAAACCTCATGCAGTATCTCATCGTATTTAGGGGCTGTCAGGTAAGAGTTGCAAAGAGGCTGGGTGATTCGCTGAATGGAGTGTGGTTGGCTGATTTTAGGTGTACATAGATGTCGCTATCACCGTGGCTAAAGCTAACTCTTAATATTTTACTTTAACACCTAATCTTAATATCTTGTTTTTAATAAGCTTGGCTTTCTAAAGCGTATGACTTGCCTGCCATATCACTACTTTTAGCGGCATTTTCGCCGCATTTCTTGATGAAAATCTCATAAATAGTACTTGCGCAATAGCTTTGCTGTGCCTATAGTGTTCTTTAGTGGCGAAAAGTGGAAAATACTGTAGATAAGTGGGGAATTGCGGAGCAAAACCCTACACATTTTCCATCAACTAATTGTGGGGACAACACGTGTTTCGCGGCATAAATACCATCAATCTGGATACGAAAGGGCGTATGGCAATGCCATCGCGCTACCGTGAGCAGCTTTCCAGTACCTGTGCTGGGCAATTGGTGGTCACCATCGATACAAACCACAAATGCCTATTGCTTTATCCATTGTCAGAATGGGAGCACATCGAACGCCAAATTGAATCCCTTTCTAGTTTTGACCCTATGTCACAGCGAGTAAAGCATTTGCTTATCGGTCACGCCAATGATTTGGAGCTGGACGGCAGCGGACGTATTTTGCTGCCTCAGGAACTGCGCAAATACGCCAATCTTGAAAAACACGTCTGTCTTATCGGCCAAGGCAAGAAATTGGAGATATGGGATCAAGACAGTTGGAACCAGCAAAGGGATCTGTGGTTGGGTGAGAAGTCTAATGAAGGAGAATTGCCAGAAAAACTCAGAACCTTGGCCCTATAGGTAGCGATGCTATGCAGCCCCACACTGACCATGACTCGGTTTTACTGCAAGAGTCTATTGCAGCATTGGCCATACAGCCTGACGGGGTCTATGTGGATGCAACATTTGGTCGTGGTGGCCACACTAAGGCAATTTTATCTGAGCTTGGCGAGCAGGGGCGGCTGCTGATCTGCGATCGAGACCCTCAGGCGATTGCTGTGGCAAGACAGATGGCGGCTGCCGACTCAAGACTTACAGTGATTGATTCGGCTTTTAGTGGAATCTATTCAGTCGTAGAGGAATTAGGCTTGTTGGGCGCGGTTGACGGCATTTTGTTTGATTTAGGGGTGTCATCGCCACAGTTAGACAATGCCGAAAGGGGGTTTAGCTTTATGCGTGATGGCCCCCTGGATATGCGAATGGATCCTGCTTCAGGAAAAAGCGCAGCACAATGGATTAACTCGGCGCCAGAAAAAGAAATAGCCGATGTGATTTATAAGTATGGCGAGGAGCGGCACTCCAGACGGATGGCTAAGTGGGTCGTGGAGGAGCGGTTACAGGCGCCGATAGTTACAACCGGAAGATTGGCAGAGATCATTAAGCAGGCAAACCCGGCGTGGGAAAAAGATAAGCACCCAGCTACTAGAGCATTTCAAGCCATAAGAATATTCATAAATGATGAGTTCGCCGAAATTGAGGCTGCGCTAGATAAAACAATACCAATTTTGGCAATAGGCGGGCGGTTGGTCGTTATCAGCTTTCATTCTTTAGAAGACCGAATAGTCAAGAAATTCATATCTCGGCAGACTAAGGGAGATAGTTTTCCACGAGATCTGCCTGTGATGAGTTCTCAGTTAAGTCCTAAATTACGTGGAATAGGTAAGGCAATAAAAGCCAGTGGATTAGAAGTGCGTACTAATCCCCGCGCTCGCAGCGCAGTAATGCGAGTCGCTGAAATAATAGCCCACTAGACTGGACGATCCAAGTATGAAAAAAACGGCCGCTAGCTCAAATTCAATAGTCGCAGAAATGTCGATTCTGAAGTGGGCAGGTATTACGCGCGGCAGTTCACTGGCATTGCTGGTGCTCTTAGGTTTGGTATTAAGCACCGGCCTTTCGGTTATCGAAACGACTCATGACAATCGCTTTTCTTTTAATGCTTTGCAAGTGCTTAAAGACGAGGCAAATGAACTTGATGTGGAATGGGGTCAATTGCTTTTAGAGCAAAGTACGTTTGGAGTCGATGGCCGAATAGAAGTTAAAGCCGTCGAGCAGCTACGAATGCGAGTTCCTGAGATTACTAACATTGTGATGGTAAAAAATGACTAATCCGACTCCGGTGCTGATGTTTCAACGATGGAGGTTGAATTTAATCCTACTTGGATTAGTGATCTGCGTGGGTGCGATTGCTTGGAAGGTTAGTGCTTTGCATATTTTCGAGCGTGACTTTTTGCAGGGCCAAGGAGATGCCAGAACGATTCGCACAGTGCCGTTGGTGGCCAATCGAGGATTGATAACCGATCGCAATGGTGAGCCGCTTGCGGTAAGCACACCAGTAAAATCCATTTGGGTTAATCCTGGTGAGCTGGCTGGGCAAACAGAAGATATAAGAAAGCTAGCTGCTGTGCTTGAAATGAACCCGGCCGCACTCGAAGCAAGTATCACGCAAAACTCCTATCGAGAATTTCTTTATGTGCAGCGCCGTCTGCCACCTGCAGAGGCTGAGCACGTGCTCAACTTAGGTATTCCGGGTGTCTATGCGCAGCAGGAATATCGAAGGTTTTATCCCCAAGGGGAAGTAGCTGCCCACCTAGTGGGTTTTAGTAATGTTGATGATATTGGCCAGGAAGGCTTAGAGCTTACCTATGATGAATGGCTAAAGGGTGTGCCGGGTCGTCGTCAGGTGATGAAGGATCGCCGCGGTCACATCATTAAAGAATTGAACACGATCCAAACTGCCCAGCCGGGTAAGTCGCTTGAACTTAGTATCGATTTTCGATTGCAGAGTCTTGCCTATAAAGAGCTTAAATCCGAATTTATCAAGCGGCGTGCGAAAGCAGCTTCGCTGGTGATATTGGATGTAGAAACAGGTGAAGTATTGGCGATGGCCAATCAGCCGTCATACAACCCTCACAATAAAGTAAACATGACGGATTTCAGCAAACTGAGAAACAGGGCCATTACGGACGTGCTGGAACCGGGCTCGATTATCAAGGCGTTTACTATAGCAGCGGCGCTGGAGACAGGGATCTATACACCGGAGACCATAGTCGAAACTGGCCCCGGCTGGATGATGGTTAATGGTAATGAAGTTAAAGACATTGCCAATTATGGAACGCTAACGGTAGAGAGAGTTATCACCAAGTCTAGCAATGTGGGTTCTAGTAAAATTGCAATGGATATAGGTATCGAGCCATTGCGCGATTTGCTGCAAAGAGTTGGCTTTGGACAAGCTCTCGGCACAGGTTTTCCAGGAGAAACTGGCGGTGTTTTGCCAAACCCTAATCGTTGGGGTCGCCATTCAATAGCGACTTTGTCTTTTGGCTATGGTCTTTCAGCGTCTGCATTGCAAATCGCTCATGCTTACTCCGTGCTTGCAGACGATGGGTTTATAAAGCCAGTTTCTCTGCTGCGGTTGTCGCCTGAGGATGTGGCAGCACTGCCAAGAGAGCGGGTCCTAAGTGAGGCGATAGCCGATAGGATAGTGCAGATGCTAGAAACCGTTGTCGACCCAAAGCGTGGCGGCAGTGCAGTTGAGGCGAATATTCCATTCTATACCATTGCTGGAAAAACCGGCACGGCTCACGTTGTTGGGGAATTTGGTTACGAGGCGAACTTGCACAACTCGCTTTTTGTAGGTTTGGCCCCAGCATCAAATCCAAAGATTGTGGTGGTTGTTGTAATCAATGAGCCTAAAGGCAAAGAACACTACGGGGGACAGGTGGCGGCACCGGTTTTCTCAAAAGTAGCTTCTGGTGCGATGCGAATTTTGAATGTGACACCTGATGCAGTGCCGTCAAATCAAACCCTCGAAGTGTCTTCACTTTAATTATGAATGCGGCTGAGAAATTGCAACATAAATTATCAATTACAGAACTGCTAGATGGCTTGGTTGATTTTAACGAATCGGC